>DMBA01000064.1:273-29529 GCA_003446315.1 Ruminococcus sp.
GCCGCCGAAGCCGCCGCCGCCGCCACCGCCGACTTGTAAGCCGTTCGGACTCTTGGCGATGTTTTCTTCAAATTTGTCTGCCGTGAAGAAATAGCGCGGGTCTGCTTTCACATGGCTGCGGATCAGGGTCGCCCATCCGTTGACTGTCGCTTCCGGATCCTGATACAGCTTGACAATCTGCTTGACATAAGTATTATACCGCTGCTTATATTCCGAAACTGCAAGCAGCTTCGTCAGCATCGGTCTGCGGCTTTCATCCGCCTGATACATACCGGTCGTAATATCAGATGTTGCTGCTGCACCGTAATCCATAAAGTTGCCGATCGAAAGATTGTAGTCCCAGCCGACATAATAGCTCTTGCCGTTGTTATACTGCACATAATAATTATGCGCCATCATGCCGTTATAGCTGTCATAATTGCACATGACCGCATTGACTGCAAAGCCCTTCAAAAAGCTGTCTACGTCAATGACATCTTCGACGAATTTGTAATTCTGCGGTGTGACCTGATTGATTGCTGTTACGATATCCTGAATGTGCGTCAAATTATCATCTGTGCCGAATTTGACTTCGAAATTGTTCAGCGCCATATCAGATGCAAATGTGCAGTCATAGCTCATGCCGACATCTGCTGCTTTATACAAAACGGCATCGTCATTGGTTGCAAGACGCTCGCCCAGAGTCGTTCCGGGCTGCTCTGCCAGAAAATAAAAACTATAAAGCTGACCGTTCAGATACATGTCTGTATAGGCGCAGATCGGCGCATATGCGTCCAGATCATACATTGCATTGTAGCAGAGAATATCACGCATGCAGGAAGGATCCGAATACATATTGTTCATGCAGAATTCCGTCAAGCCGTGATAATTCTGATACTTGTCATACTTATCCATCTTGATGCGGAAGCTGTATTTATCATGTCCTGCATCGCCTGCCTGATACACAAACTGATTGGAGCTGTGTCCCTTTGTGCGAATGCCGACATTCTCATACGTTTCACCGTCAATCACGATGTCACAGGCATAATACGCTTCATCCTGCGAGTGCGCAATGAAATCGCGCCATGTCGCATCCGGCATCTTTACTTCGACCTTGTGCACTCTGCTCTGATCGAAGAAATCGCTGTAAAGCAGGTCTGCCGTATCGGTATTGTTCACGCCTTCGTAATTCGCCGTTGCAGAGGCTGCAAATCCGGTCTGACCGTTCTTTTCGACCTGAATGCCGCCTGCCCATAATCCGTAATTTACTCCGGTTTGCAGATCCGGTGCTGAGATCAGGGCATAACGATATTTTTTCAGCGTGTTCATATCAAATACTGCATGTTTTCCTGTGTCTGTCAGCGTCAGCGGATTGTTCTTGCTCCATTCCTTGACGAATGCCGCCTGTATGGAGGGTTGGGCGGTTGCGCCGAGGTTTTCACATGCATTATCCGTTGCCGTTGCAAGCAGGGTCGTGCCGTCCAGCGTGATCGCGCCGCCTGCTTTCAGTCCGCGGTCACCGCATGCCTGTACGGTTCCGCCGAGCAGATTCATTTCTGTTTCTGATTGCAGTGCGTCTTTGCCGGATTTGATTTGGACTGTACCGCCGGTGACATCGAGATTGCCTTTGGTGGATTTGATGCCGTCGCCTTCGGTGTCGATCAACACGATGCCGTCTTTGACGGTCACCGATGTTTTGCCGCGTACTGCGTCTGCATTTTCTGTCTTGACATCCAGTGTGCCGCCGTTGATCTTCAGATCATTGTTGCAGTGAATGCCGTATTCGGTTCCGGCTGTGATCGTGAGCTTGCCGCTTCCTTTCACAGTCAGGTCATCCTTCGCATGCAGAACCGCATAAACCGGTTCCTGTTCTTCCGGGGGTGCTTGCTTGCCGTCAGAAAGGGTATTTTCTTTCCCTTCCATCAGGTTCACAGAGGTGTTCTCTGCATTTTCCACCATAATACACGGTGCTTCGGAATTGACCATATTGACACCGTTCAGGAACAGCTTGACGGTTGCGCTATCCAGCGTTTCATCCGGAATATTCACCAGAATCTGTCCGCCTGTGATGCTGCCGTCAATATAATATTCGCCGGAAGTGGAAATGGTCGCAGTTTTGCCGCTGACAGCAATATTGCCGCCTTCATAGGTAATGCCGTTTTGATTGAGATGGATATACACCGGCTCTGCGGGTACTTCCGGAATTGCGGATACCGCCCGCTTGAGCAGTGTCAGATCTCTTGCGTCAATTTTTCCGTCGGAATTCAGATCAGCACCCGATCTGGAAACGGTATTGGAGCCTGTTGTCAGCCATGTGACCAGCTCCTGAACATCGGTTTTGTTCACGCTTCCGTCGTTGTTGACATCGCCGGCAGCCGCTGCGGATACGGGCATTTGCAGTCCGCAGACCGTCAGAAATGCTGCTGCAAAGATTCCTGCGGAACGAATCTGTCTTTTTCGATTGCTTTGCATAATAATCTCCCCTGTTTCTGTATTGTTCAATACAGCCAATTCGAGGCGAACGTGTCTGCAAACGGATCCTTATTCTGAGGCAGTGCAAATACAGAGGTCTGGAGAACAGAGAGGTCTGTTTTGGACGGGATGCCGTATACCATCTGATCGAAATACTGCACCATGTATTTGACATCTTCTTCGATGACTGCATGACCTTGCAGATGCACATTGATCGCAATGTGATCGCTCAGATCCATATAATCAAAGACATGCTTTGCACCGAGATATGCCATCCACTGAGAAGGTGCATTGACCCAGTTTTCATTCTGGCAGGAGCAGATCATGAACAGATAACGGTTCGGATCACAGCACAGCGATGCAAGCATATGCTGATCGACCGGGAACTGGTCTTCCGAACGGAATTCCATGAAGCGGCCGTTAAACCAGCCCTGCTCGCCGCTTGCCTGAAGACTGCCCAGCGGTTCATTGGAATCATAGGTATAACGGGAAGAACCGCCCTTGCTGGAGAAGTCATAGGTCTTGCCCTCGGACTTGTAACGATACAGCGCCAATCCGCCCGCACCGGAGCAGGAAGGTGCACACATCTTGATCCGTCTTTCAAAAGCACCGCAGACCGCAGTCGCCTTGCCGTATCTCGAAACGCCCGTTACAATAGAACTGTCCGGGTTGATGTTCAGCTCCTTTGCAGCACCTGCATAGAGTGCATCCAGGATCTTGCTGATGCCCCATGACCATGCAAGCAGGTCACCGGTCTGTTCTTCCCACGATCTGCCGTAAGGATAAAGATCATAGAATGCGCCGACATGCTGGTTGTTATCAGCAGCCGTTCCCGGTGCCGAGAATACACCGTCACAATCATAGGTGATGACCGCATATCCATTCTGTGTTGCCGTGCCTTCCGAAATGGATTTGTGCATGCCCAGAATGACAGGCGCTCCGCCCTCATGCCGCACGCTGCCCGGCAGGCTGATGACAGTATTAAAGGATGCTGTCTTGCCGGTGCTCTTGCGCTTCACCGTGATCTTCATCGAGTTGCCTTTGATCGAATAACTGACTTCATCATCTGAGCCGTCACGCCAGACACCGTACATATAATATTCATACATACAGCGGATCTCTGCCTGCCGTCTCCACCAGTCTTCCTGACTCTTGACCTGACTGCCGTCCGCAAAAATAAACGGATCCGGAATTGCTTTGTTCGCTTGCAATTGGCTGACCGGTTTGAAATCATAGGAACGCGGATATTCCGTCGGCCCGGTGATCTCCGGCCCGTCATATTCGCCCTTTTCAAACCGTTTGACTTTGCCGGTCAGATATTCAGACATCATCCCGGCATCCAATGCATTGACAGCGCCGCTTTCATTCACGTCGCCGTAAGTTTTGAAGGATTTGGACGTATCTTCTGCACGAATGCCCTGTTTCAGCATCGTCAGATCTTTGGCTGTCACTGCATCGTCACCATCCAGATCGCCGATTACGGGGCCATCCGGAATGATGATCGGTTCAGGAACGGAAGGCGTTTCGCCGTTCAGATACGGCGTCAGTATTTCAGCCCAGTATCTGCCCATTTTCTCATAACCCTTTTCATTCGGATGGACAGAATCGCCCAAATCTGTTGATGCGTCGATCGTGCTGTGGATATCAGCAAAAATCACGTTTTTGCCCTTACCTGCATATTCATTTGCAACCTTTTTCACTATCTCGTTATAAGACGCGATGTTCGCATTGCTGCTGCCCCATCCTGTGTCGCCCATATCCGGAATCGTTGTAAAGAAAATTGCACCGTTTGCGGGCATATTTGCCAGCAAATAATCCAGCAGCGTGTGCAGCCGTTCCTCCGAGCCGTCCAGATACCCGAAGGTCACATCGTTGGTACCAATCTGGAGCAAAATGATATCCGGCGAATAGGTTCTGATGTAATCGCCGCCCTGCATTGTCTCCAGAATGCCATGCAAACCGCCGAACCAGCCGCCTGACTGATCCATGATCGCATATCCGCTGTATCCGGCATGATTGTCGTCATAAGTTACGGTTTTGCCCTGATAAGTGAAGGATGCGCTGTCGCTTCCTTCCGGGCCGACAAAATCTACATTTGTAAAGCCTTTCTGATCCAGAAAATAATCGAGATATTTTCTGTATCCGCCGTCATCGCCCATACCGAATGTGATGGAATCTCCAAGCGGCATGATCTTGACAGCACCGTTTGCTGCCGCAGCAGTACCGGAACCGGTGGGCAGCATCGTCGCAAACAGCATCATCGCTGCTGCAACGGATGTGATTCTTTGTTTTAGTTTCATTTCTAACCTCTCACATATTTATTTTTGTTTTTTGTATGTGCGCGGGATTCTATCTTATTACCCCAATTTCTATTTCCCCCGTGAAATGAAACAAATTGCTCAGAACCGTTTTCAAATCCCCGTTATCAGCCCCCGTTTTTTCGTATTTACGCGATTTGCAATCTATCCATTTCTGATATCCGCCGCAAAGGGGAAAACCGCTTTGCCTGCTGCAATGCGGTGCGGCGCACATGAACTGTATGAACTGCTGAATCACGCATATCTCCGGCGGCAATCCTGAGAATGCCGCTTTGAAGCATATTTTCTGCATAAAAAATGCCGCACAATTCTGCTGTGCGGCATTCCGGTTGGACATACTGACCCATCCTATGTTATCAAAAACAGAAACACCGCAGAATGATTACAACGTGCGTTTCCCCTAAAACAAGAAATCGGTCATGCTTCCCGTGTATTTTATACTATCAGGATATTTTTTATGCATTTTTATTATAGCACAGCGAACTGCGTTTGTCAAGTGCGTTTTTGGAGTTTTCTTGCGTTTTCATCTCTTTTTGCACAAATTGATGTGTATCATGCTTAACATCTGGAAAAACTGTAGATAAAAAACTGTTAATAATATAAATTATTTTTCTGCATGCGCTGCGTTCAATCTGCATCCGTCGGGGGTGCTGTAAAGGAATCCGTCGGGAACGAAAGCCGGCTGAATACTTCGCACGGCGAATCATTCCCGCACTGGCAGGTCTTCTCCGGCACTGTATACGGATACGCCGGCACCGTGACCGTGACCGGGCGCGTCAGCTCCACCACTGAGAAGATCCCCAGCGTCATCACGACCGTTCTGCGCGGCATCGGCGGCTGCATTTCTTCAGCCGGCATCTGCTGCGGAAATGCCGGCGGCATCATGCAAATGCGAGTCTCCAGTGCGATCGGATCCACACACTGACAGCTCGCTGTCGGCAGATTGACCAGCTCGCAGCATGCATTCGTATCCCCGATGTGCGCACCGCTGCTGAAAAAGGTCTTCGTGTTCGATTCGCTGCCGTATAAGATCACGCGCTTGGATGCCTGTGCACAGCCGCGCATCGGTGTCGGCGGTTCGCATCCGCCCGTATAACAAAGCAGCTCCACCCCAAAGGTATATGTGATGTCAACGGAGTAATACCCGCGATTGAACGGGATCGGCTCCACGGTCAGACAAATGTTGTCGATCGACACGCAGCGCGTCCGGACAGATGTAAACTGCGGCGGAAGTGCCCCGCCGCCTTCCAGTTGTACCTGTAAATTCGTGATGCAGTCCTTGTCACTACAGCTATCAAATACACGGTCGAGCTTCACCGGAACCGCATTGATGCTGTCAGCGTTCGGTAATTCGTTCATATGAATTCCTCCTTGGTTGCAGATTCGAGTTCCGTGCCGCAGGATCCTGCGCTGCGCCGGATTGCTCATTGCAGTATATGCAATCAAACCGGAATTCGTGTACGTTTTTTGTCAGGTGCGATCCTTCGCACGAAAGAATACCGCTGCCAATAACCCGAAGATCATGGCTGCCGTGATGCCGCCCGCCGCAGAGGTCAGACCGCCTGTCAGAATGCCCAGCGCACCATGCTCTGCGATCTCCTTCCGGATGCCCTTTGCAAGCAGATTGCCGAATCCGGAAAGCGGTACGGATGCACCGGCTCCTGCGATCTCTGTCAGCTTCGGATATAGCCCGACTGCACCCAGAATCACACCTGCCGTCACATATCCGACCAGAATCCGCGCCGGTGTCAGCTTCGTAAAATCAATCAGGAGCTGCCCGATCGCACACAGCAATCCGCCGACCAGAAATGCAAGCAAATACTGCATATTCTTCCTCCTTTCACTCCGCAGCGATATGCACCAGATGACAGATTGCCGGTATGCTCTCCCCCTGCTGACTGCTCATCGGTGACAACAATGCACCGGTTGCCGCATACAGCACCCGCCGCATCTCCCCGCTTTTCAGTTTCGGCAGAAAATATCCGCACATGATGCTCGCAGAACAGCCGCATCCCGATCCGCCCGCATGCGTATCCTGCGCTTTTCCGTCAAACATCATGACACCGCAATCCCGATGCATTTGCCGGATATCATATCCGCTTTGCTCCATAAGCTGCACCAGCAGTTTGCTCCCCACGATCCCCAGATCACCTGTAATGATCGCATCGTAATCCGACGGGCGGGTGTGCGTCGCCGATAAATACCGCACGATCGTATCCGCTGCCGCAGGTGCCATCGCAGCACCCATATTGCTCGCATCGGTGATGCCTGCATCCCGGATCCTGCCGGCACAGATCCCTTTGATATACGGCGGTGCATCCGTCGGTGTCAGAAGCGCTGCGCCTGCTGCCGTACATGTCCACTGTGCATTCGGGGTGCGCTGTCCGCCATATGCAAGCGGGAACCGGAATTGCCGTTCCGCACTCGAAAAATGTGAGGATGTCAATACTGCACAGCGCGGCAGTCCCTGTCCGCCGACTGCCATCGCCGCAAGCATCAAGCCTTCTGCAAAAGTCGCGCAGGCACTGAATATTCCCATATACGGAATATCCAGATGCCGCAGCGCAAATGTGGAACCGGTGCACTGATTGATCAGATCACCGGCAAAGATCATGCTGATCTCCGGCGCAGTGTATCCCGATTTTTGCAGCAGCAAATGCAGTGTTTTGCGCTGCAATTCGCTCTCTGCCTGCTCCCATGTGCGCTGTCCCAGATGCCCGTCCGGTATCGTGCGGTCAAAACAGGAACCCATCGGGCCTTCCCGTTCCTTTTTCCCCGCCGTGCTGCTCCATGCTGCTATGCTCGGCGGATTTTGCAGTGTAATCAAATTCGCACATTCTGTCATCGTTTTCTGCTCCTTTCTTCTGTCCGTATTTTGCTTCGTTTTTTTCGCTTTATGCATCACAAACCAAAGCCGCGCCTTTGCAGACGCATGCAGATTCCTGTGTGAGATCACTCTTGTTTGCCCACTTGCAATTCCTGCAATTGTATGCTAAAATAAAACAGAACATTCAGTAAAAAGGAGAATTCTATGAAAATCAGTATCAAAAAAGCGCTGCTCCTGTCAACCGTAATCTGCACCGCAGTGACTGCAACCGGCTGCATCGGCATCTTCGGCGGAAACCACCGTGCAACCGTCAAAAATGCGATCAGCACCGTGCAGGAACAGTTCGGAATAACGTGCAAACTCAAATCGAAAAAAACGACCGGCGGTGCTGCATGCAATATCACCGTTACATGCAGGGAAACAGGCGATCAGGAAATCAGTATTTTTCAATTTGATAAAAAGCATCCCGTGAAGACGGATTATATGTTCGTCCGATATGGAAATGACGCTTATACTGCGATCAGGAAAGCTGCCGAAAAAGCCGAAACGGACTGCAAAGTGCTCGTGAACGACCTTGCCGTGAATCATTATCCGGATGTGGAATATGACGCTTCATCTGACCTTGCGGCATATCTTGCCGACAATGACTTTACGATAAAAGTCATGATTCCGGAAAAACTTGACAAGGACGAACTGATCGCGGAATACAAAAAACTTGCGCTTTCCCTCAAGGACAGCGGGATCAACTGCAAAACACTTTCTCTCTCGTGTGCCGATTCAAAGGCGGATTATGATGCGCTGATCCCGCCTGACCATATACCGCACAAAAGAGAAGAGGATGTCCCGCCATCGGAGGGAACATTCAGCACATCTATATACAGCATGTACCGTTCCCTTTATGACTACTGTGCCGATCCTGATAATATCAAGGATGTTCTCATCCAGATAGACGGCGAGGTTGTGAAAAAAGTATAAAAGCCGAAAAGGACAGATACCGCTCAATGAAGTATCTGTCCTTCGTATGTTGATATAGCCTTTGCGCGGGGCAAAGCATCTTTATGAGATACGCGATTCTTTCACAAGATCCACGAATTCTGTTTTATAAACATCATCCTGCAAGTCGCAGCCTGACAGCAGATCCAGAACCGTTTGCTTTGTTGCATTGCCTTTGTAGCTGCTGTCCCGCAGCAGCATGCCGAATTCTGCGACTGCCGCTGCAAAACGCATATCATTGCTCATTTCTGCTGCATATGCATCTTCCGTGACCGGATATGCAAGCAGATTGCTCTCATTTTCATCCGGCTTTTTATAGCGCACGGATACAGTCAGATATTCCCCGTTTTCGCTGCCCTGTGCCGCTTCATCGCTGTATTTCAGATCCGCAGAATCAAACGTCATTGTACTTGCATTGTCTGCGATTTCATAAAGCGCCGTCACGGTATGACCTGCGCCGATCTCGCCTGCATCTTTGGTATCATCCGCAAAGTCTTCTGCCGAAAGTGCGCGGTTTTCATAGCCGATCAGCCGGTATCCCTTGATATATGCCGGATTGAATTCCACCTGAATTTTGACATCTTTTGCAACCGTAATGAACGTGCCGCCCATCTCCTCGACAAGCACCTTTTTCGCTTCATTGACGCTGTCAATATAGGCATAACTGCCGTTGCCGTTATCTGCAAGCGTTTCCATTTTGTTATCCTTGATGTTGCCGGTTCCGAAGCCCAGCACAGAGAGCAGAACACCGCCTTCACGCTTTTCTTCCACCAGCCGCTTCAGCTCGTCTTCGCTCGATACACCCACATTCAGATCACCGTCTGTTGCAAGAATGATGCGGTTGTTGCCGCCTTCAATAAAGTTTCGTTCTGCGATCTCATATGCGGTGTTGATGCCCGCTGCACCTGCCGTTGAACCGCCGGCATGCAGCGAATTGATCGCATCAAGGATGTCATCTTTCATGCCGCCGTTCGCGCCTTCCAGCACAACGGCATCTCCGTCTGCATAGGTTACGATCGAGATCCGGTCTTTCTGATCGAGCGTTTCCGTCAGAATGGAGAACGATTTCTGCACCAGCGGCAGCTTGTCCACTTCATACATCGAACCGCTGACATCAATCAAAAAGACCAGATTCATCGGTTTGCGCTGCGAAAGATCAATGTCCTTTGCGTGCAGCCCCACGCGCATCAGCTTGGTATCAGCATTCCACGGGCAGTCTGCAAGCTGGGTCGTCACGGAAAACGGCTCATCTGCATTCGGCTGCGGATAATCATAATGGAAATAATTCAGCATTTCTTCGATCCGGACTGCACCTGCCGGTACATCCTGATGCGCCTGAATCATTCTGCGCACATTGGAATAAGATGCAGTGTCCACATCAATGGAAAATGTGGAAAGCGGATCTGACACTGTGCTCTTGAAACTGTTTTCTGTGATCGCATTGTATTCTTCGGTGTTGAACTCCGGCTGCTCCTCGTCTTCAGCATAGTATTCTGCTTCTGATGAGCATTCTTCCGCAGCATCGTTCGCAATGATTCCGTTTATGTTATCATTCATCGTTTGCATCATATCTCCGCCGCAGCCGGTCGTCAGCATGGCAGATGCAAGCAGCACGGAAAAGATCGGGATCAGTTTTCGGTTCGTTTTCATATCAAACACTCCTTTTTTTACATAGATTTTGAAAATTGTTCGGACAGGCAGCCTGACGTTTCATCCTGTCCGGATTGTCTAAATTATAACACTGATCCGGTCTGATTGCAACAACAAGCCCTTTACAGTCACATGAGAATTTTATGACAAATATTTACAATTCGTAATCATTCGCCCAAATATAACTAATTGTTTGTAATTATTTTCTCGGCAGAGGGCACAAACCGACTGCTGTTTTTTCGTATAAATTACCTCTTGCTTTTTCTGCTTTGACATGATATGATGAAAACGGTATGGATGCGGAATCACAAGGTACAACATCACAAAAGATACCATTTTTCGTACTTTTCAGCAGATCAGAAAGGAGTTTTTTCTTATGTCTCATCATGTTTTGCTTCTGAACGGCAGTCCCCATGCAAACGGCTGTACTGCGGCGGCACTCGCCGAATTACAGCGCACACTGGAAGCAGAGGGGCTGACTACAGAGCTTTGTCAGATCGGCAATCAAGCTATTCGCGGCTGTGTCTCCTGCAACCGATGTCAGGAGCTGGGCAAATGTGTGTTTGCAAATGATCCGGTCAACGAACTCGCACAGAAATTCGAAGCAGCCGACGGTCTGGTGGTCGGCAGCCCTGTTTATTACGGTTCGCCGAACGGCACACTGCTTTCCTGTCTCGACCGGCTGTTCTACAGCACAAATTTCTCAAAGCATATGAAAGTCGGTGCGGCTGTTGTGAGCTGCCGCAGAGGCGGAAACACCGCTTCTTTCGATGTGCTGAACAAGTATTTCTCCATCAGCAGCATGCCCATTGCCACTGCAACCTATTGGAATCAGGTGCACGGCTTCACGGCTGAGGATGTCCTGAAAGATCTGGAAGGACTCCAGACCATGCGGAATCTCGGACGCAATATGGCATTTCTGATCCGCGCGATTGCCGATGCAAAAGAAAAATACGGTCTGCCGGAATCTGAGCGCGGACTGTTCACCAGTTTCCCCGACGGAAAATAATCGCAGAGATCCATACGCCATACAAAATATGCGCCCGAAAGCGATCACACTTTCAGGCGCATTCTTTTTTGTGCGGTTTATTCGATTCCGCGGATCTGTTCAACCAGCGGTTCTTTTTGCATCTGCTTCAGCGGAAGCAATGAGGTGATGAGCGCGGCAGCATATGCCACGGCAGACGCTGCAAGCACCTTGATGATCGGCGTGAGATAAGAAACCTGCTGTTTTGCGTTATCTTCGGTCAAAGTCATTCCGGCACTGAGCTGATTTGTTCCCCAGATCAGCAGCGAGCAGATTGCAATGGCACAAACCGCGCTGAACAGGACAAATTGCAGACATTCGATCGCGCTCATGAAATAGAGCTGTCCCGGTGTCATGCCGACGCACTGCATGGCTGCAAACTCCCGTTTGCGGTTGAGAATGCCGGTGGAAACGATATTGACCAGATTGACAATGGCGATCAGCGCCAGCATCAGATTGATAAAGCCTGCTCCGATCCGGATCGCAGAGAAGATCGTGCGGATATTCTTGCGTGTGCCGTACATATTCCAGGCTGCATCATTGAAGAGCGGATCATCTTCAAATCCGTCTCCCCAATCCGGAACAAAGCGATCTCTGTTGTTCATCAAATAACGGAAAGCTGTGTTGTAAAGGGAATCTTCTTTCAGATTACATGTGACCATTTTGTAAAAAAAGAGATCTCCGGTTTTCCGG
The DNA here is from genome assembly GCA_003446315.1 of Ruminococcus sp. GTDB lineage: Bacteria > Bacillota > Clostridia > Oscillospirales > Ruminococcaceae > Firm-04. Next base: position 12,233 of record DMBA01000064.1, read on the forward strand.
CAGTCACCGGCATCCCACTGATCCATTGTCATGAACAGACGGATCTGGTTTTTTTCCGATTCGTAAGCCCATTCCTGATTTCCGCATTTATTCTCCAGTGTGACTCGTTCCGCCACATTATATTCGACTTCTTCCGAAACATATTTGAAATACACTTCTTCCGTATTATCGCTGTCATCGAACTTCCTGTTCTTATAATAGCGACAGGAATTGTCTTCCTTTTTTTCCTTTTCCATCTTCTGTTCCTGTTTTTCATATTCTTCTTTGGAAACAGAATATGTGCACATAATGTTTGCTTTGAACGATGCTGCACCGGCAGGAACCAGATTTTCCGGCGTATTCACAAGGATTCCGCCGCCGGATGCTGCCAGCTCCTCATAGGTCATCGGTGCATGATCCTCGAAAAGACGTTCATATTCGGACGGACTGAGATAATAGATACTCACACGACTCCCATCCTGATCGTTTGCAGTACCTTCCAACATTTCCATGTAACCGAAATTCTTAAAATATCCGGTATCTTCCAGTTCTTTCAGCGGTTCCAGATAATCCAGCGGATCCTGATACAAAGAATAATATGTTTTGCCGGATTTGTCAACATACGTTTCTCCGCCGTGCAGCGAAAGGATAAAGTCATACTGTTCCGGGCCGAATTCATCATACACGAACATCTCATTTGCGATCGTATCTGCAAATCTTGTGATGACAGAGGAGAGCGATGCAAAAAGCGACAGGGAAACAGTCATGGAGAGCACGGTGATGACAAAACGCTTTTTCTGACGGCGTGCATTCCGGGATGCGAGCTTGCCCGTCCAGCCGAAAATCAGACCGAGCAGTGTATGCTTTTTCACCTTTTTGACCGTGTTGACACGCGCCGTAATCACCTCGACCGGCGACTTCCGGATCACGCGCATGCCGGTGCCGTATGCGGAAAACATCACCCATGCAAACCCGAACACGGCAGAAATCAGGATCATCAGCGGACTGACATGAAACTGAACGAGTTCATCTGCTTTTTTGGCAGTGAAAAAGATCTCTGCCACACCGGTGGAAAGCACCGCACGATAGGCAATATATCCAAGCAGGATGCCCAGACCCGCGCCCAGCGGCACACCGACGGAACAAAGCATAAAGCCTTCCATTGTCATGATCCGCACGATCTGCTGCGGCGTTGCACCGATGGACTGCATCACGCCGAACTGCCGTTCCCGTTCTTTCGAGGAAACTTCAAATGCCGTGTCGATAATCAGACGCAGCGCTGCCGCAAAGAATAAGATAAAAATGAAGAATAAGGAAAAATACTGCGCAGACCGGAATTTGGCATCCAGTGTCAGACCGTCATCCATCAGCAAGGAATCATTCATGGAAAGCTGCTGCGGCTCAATATCAAGCGCTTTGCAAAGATCCAGAATATAATCCCCGTAAAATTGAATATCTTCCCGATACGTTGTATCGCCCAGATATTCATCGAACATCACATATGCATCAAAACGCTTCTGATCCTTTTTTCCGGGCAGTTCTTCCATCCGGATCGAGCTGACTTCCGGGCGGCGTTTGAGCTTCTCGCACTGTCCTGCCGAAAGCTCACTGACAATCGCATGATACGGCGTTGCATCATAGTGGATCGCACGAATCACCGTCTGAAATGTGTGATATCCGGTGAACAGCATCGACATTAAGCCGACAGCGATCACAATGCTGCAAATCAGCAGGATCGAATGCCGTTTCTGCGAGAAGATATAGCGTTTTGCAAGTGTCGCTTCAAATCTCATTGCGGATCACCTCACATTCCGGTCATTTCATCATGAACGAGCTTTCCGTCTGAAATGGTCAGAATGCGGTCACATTGCAGCGCAATATTTTCATCATGCGTGATGATGACCATTGTCTGATGAAATTCACGATTGGATTTCCGCAGCAGCGCAATGATCTCCGCAGAGTTTTTGCTGTCCAGATTACCGGTCGGCTCATCCGCAAGCAGCACTGCCGGCGATGTGAACAAGGCGCGTCCGATGGATACACGCTGCTGCTGACCGCCGGAAAGCTGCGACGGCAGATGATGCCGGCGGTCGCGCAGAGAAAGCAGATCCAGCATGTCATCCAGTGCCTTCGAATCCGTTTTTCTGCCGTCCATCATCATCGGCAATGTGATGTTTTCTTCCGCATTCAGAACAGGGATCAGGTTATAAAACTGATAGATCAAACCAACCTGCCGCCGCCGGAAGATCGCCAGCTTTTTATTGCTCTGTGCATAGACATCCTGCCCGTCCAGCCAGATCTTGCCGGATGTCGGGCGATCCACTCCGCCCAGAATATGCAGCAGCGTCGATTTGCCCGATCCGGACGGCCCGATCACGGCTGCCATTTGTCCCCGCGGGACGGAAAAACTCACATCATCCAGCGCCTTGACCGCTGTTTCTCCCTTGCCATATGTTTTGCATAAATGCTCAATCGTCAGAAATTCCATCAGAATCCCTCCTTGCTTTGTTTTCTGTATCTATTATAACACACTTTTATCACAATCGCGTGACTCTAAAATTACAAATCCGTCACTTTTTCCGTTTTTGAAAGATTTCTGAAATCTTCTGCTGCGCTTGACAGATGCGCGTTTTCGTGATATACTATATTCTGTAGTGTTATTCTGAAACACAGGAAAGAAAGGATACAAGATATGAAAAAGAATTATATTGCCGCACTTGCTGCGTTCATGATGGCAGCCGTCTGCATGACCGGCTGCGGTGAGTCGATTCCGGATGCAGAGGATGGCACAAAGGAAACACCCGTGCTCTCTCTGGACGATACCGACGGAAAAGACGAAGTCCTGACAATGGATGACGGCTCCACCGTCATTGCAACGGATGACGGCTCCTTCATCTCCGAAGAGGACGGCGGTCTGGTCTGGAATTATCTGGCAGGTACCTGCACCGTCAAATTCCCGATCGAATGGAAAGATCGTTTTGTTGTCCGCGGTACGTCCGTCTACAGCAAAAAATGCTATGAAAAGAAGGAAAACTCCGGCGAACTGTTCACCATCGTGTTCAGCAGGGATATCAATATGCTGCAAGGCCCGAAGCCGGCAGTCGTGTTCGGTGTCATCCATGATATGTATGCCGTCATCACAACGCCGGAGAACCCGAACTATGATGCCGCGGATGCCGAGATCGCAACCGAATATGCTGACCTCTCTGCAAAGCTCAGCGATGTCTTCCAGAATGCAGTCTGCGGCGATACACCGAACTTCAAGCCGATCAATCTCACCAATTATGTGCCGGCTGCCGAAAGTGCAGCAAGCGTTCTGCCCGGCACATGGAAGCTCGCATCCCTCACCGATGACGCTGCTTTTTCTCCGTATGTCGTCTTCCGCGCATCTGACAGCACCTTTGGCTATAAATACGGCGAAAATGATCTGAAACTCGGCGCATATTATGCCAATAAAAATGCGGAAACATATGAGTGGAATACTGATAACTGGGGCGATGCCGGTCTGATCTTCAGCGAGGGCAAAGTCTATCGCGTCACATATTATGAGACTGCACCGCGTACACTGGATTTCGAAGTCGTCTATTCTCCGGATGCCGAAACCGATTCTCTGATCGGAAACAAGTTCAATTATGACAGCGAAGAACAAGGCATCCGTCAGACAGAAGCCGACCCGACAGAAGCAGCGCTGAGCTGAATACAGGGGGAATCATTATGCTGGAAGCATTGTTGCAGTTTGTTTTGAAGCTCCTGCCGAAACCGCTGAAAAAACTCTGGGATAAATATGAAAGCGTCTGGCGCTACTGCTACTACGGCGCATGGACGACTGTCATTTCCATTATCACGAAGCTGCTTGGAAAATGGCTGTTCGGATTGGCTGGCATCTCGCTGAGTGAATCCCCTGTCCCGAACGGCATCAACACCACAATTTCATGGATCATCAGCGCTACATTCGCATTCATCGTGAATAAAAAGTATGTATTCCACAGCAATACAACGGAGAAAAGCGATCTGACCCATGAGATCCTCACCTTTTACGGTGCCCGCTTCGCCACATTTTTCCTGGAGCTGGGTCTGATGGAGCTGCCGGTGCTGTTCCAGTGGGGCGATACCGGTTATATCATCATGACCATCGCCTCTCAGTTCATCATCCTTGCACTCAATTATGTATTCAGCAAGCTGGTGGTGTTCAAAAAAGGCGCGGCACAGTCCGGGCAGACAACCTGACCGATCATCACAAATGACAAGAGGGAAGAAATCCAGAAACGGTTTCTTCCCTCATTCCATGAGATACGTTTTTCTATATGCTGCATTTTTTGCATGCGATCTGCATATCTATCTGAGAAAGGAGTGAATCGCATGAAGCAGATCCCCTTCCGATTCTTTGCGTGGCTTGGACATTGCGGATTCGCCGTCTGGAGATTATTCCTGCGCGGGATCCTGCTGCTGCTGACCGCTGTGCTGCGGCTGCTCGGCGATTTGCTTCGCCTGTTCGGGTCGCTGCTCAAAGAGATCGGTGCGCAGATCCGTGATTTTGTGCAGAGCCGTACCGAAACGGCTGCTGCTGTCCGCACCGAAATGCAGGATCCGGATACCGGAAAAGCCAAAAGCATCTTTCGTTCGGCGGGCTTGCTGCTGCTCAGTCAAAACGGCGTTTTACGCACTTTGATCCGGTTTGCCGTGCCGGTCACCTGCTGCATGCTGCTCTGGACAGTCATTCAGCGGGGTGTCAATCAGAATTATGCCGTCGCAGTGACTGTCAACGGCAAAACACTCGGCATGATCGCCAATGAGCAGGATTATCTGAATGCACAGGAAACCGTTTACCGCCGCCTCTCTTATACGGAAGAAGATACGCAGTTTTCGTTCAGCCGCACACTGGAGCTTCAGGCTTGCCCGGAGCATACTGTGCTGCTGACATCGGGCGAATTGGCTGACGAGATCCTGCGCAATGCCAATATCGAACTGACCGACGGCTACGGCGTTTATGTCAACGATGCGTTTCAAGGGGCTGTGGATGATCCGCACCTGATCGAAGCTGCCCTGACCAGACAGCTCAGCGCCGTCAGCAATGCCCTGAAAGGCACGGCAGAAGAAGTTTATTTTGCGGATAAAGTCACCTATGAAAAAGGATCGTTTCTTGCTGAAAATATCATAGATGCGAATGATCTTGCCAATCGGCTGACGCATACGGAGCATTCCGTCCGCACCTATACTGCCGGTGAATGCGATTCTGTTTATACTGTTGCAGAACGGTTTTCCGTCACGCCGGATGAGATCCGGAAGCTGAATCCAAAGCTCACAGAGGATGCCATTCCAAACGGCTTCCGTACAAAAGTGCCGATCGTGCAGCGCTTTTTGCCGATCGTCTACACGAAGAAAGTCAACACCGTTTCATTTATTGATTACGATACCAAAGAGATCGAAACATCTGAGCTGCGGGAAGGCGAAACGGATGTGCTCAAACCCGGTGTGAAGGGTGAGAAAGAACAAAAAGTGCTCGTCACATATACAGACGGCATGGAGACCAGCCGCAAGATCCTCTCATCCAGACTGGTACAGCGCCCTGTGACCGAAGAAATCGGGATCGGGACATATGCCGCCGCGCCATACAGCAAAGATACGATCATCGACGGAAGCGGAAAATTTGCATGGCCCGTAGACGGCGGCTGGATCTCTGCGCCGTTCGGCGGAGAAAACGGTCACTGGGGCATCGACATCGCTGCGGCAGCATATACGGATATTTATGCGGCTGAAAGCGGAAAAGTCCGCATTGCCGGCTGGAATGACAGCTATGGTTTTTATGTGGTCATCGACCACGGCGACGGCTATGAAACGCTCTATGCCCACTGCATCGAACTGCTGGTGCATCCGGAAGAAGAAGTCCGGCGCGGGCAGCTCATCGCACTGGTCGGTACGACCGGCAATTCCACCGGCTTCCATACGCATTTTGAAGTGCGGCACAATGGTCTGCACGAAGACCCGAAGCTCTTTCTCCGTGTCAATACAAATGACGAAGAATCGGACAATTCCTGAAAGAACTGTCCGATTCTGTTTGCAGTATGAAGCAGGCGCTTGTGCGATGTCACGATTCCTGTCCGTCATCCGGTGCATCCGTTTTCGGCGCAGGCTTGAGCCGTGACCAAAGCAAAATAATCAGTTGTGCCGGAATCCCGATCAAAAACAGTTTCCAGATGCGGTACTGATAAAAGGTCAGGAACAGCGCACCCAGCACAGACCAAACCAAAAATGAAATGATGACAAAATTCCATCTGCGATTGAACCAGATCGAATTAAACACCAGACAGACCACCGCTGTGATCGGCGCGGCGTAGATGAACAGGAAGGATGTATATTCAAGCTGCGGTACGACCGTATCCAGAACGACAAAGATCAGCGAGGCGATCAGCCAGACCAAGACGGCTGCCATGCCCGCAATAATCAAATGGTTTGACTTTTTTAACCGTGCGATGATCTGTTCCGATTCCGGGTCAGGTTCCGGCTTCACATCTGCCTGCTGTTTTGCAGCAGCTTCCTTTTCCGCCCGCACTTCCGGTGTCAGCATCAGGTCGTCGATCGTTGTCCCGTAATAATCTGCAAGCTGCTTCATCACAGCAAGATCCGGAAGCGATTCCCCGCGCTCCCATTTTGACACCGCTTTATCGGAATAATGCAGTTGTTCCGCAAGCTGAAGCTGCGTCAGATGATGTGATTTGCGCAATTCGGCAAGATTTGCAGCAACAATTCGTTTCCAGTCTTCCATGAAACAGCCCCCTTTCTGCTTGTCTGCAAATATTTCCTCTATTATACCACATTTCTGAAAATAATGCAATAGCTATAAAAAATTCACTCTCCTATCAGTAGAGAGGGCATTTTTTTGCTCTACTGCGGATTCTCCGTGCCGTTTCCGGAAAATCTCGTGAAATATCGTGACAAATCACGGAAAATGCGGTACAATATAAGCAGTGCAGATCCATGCACTGATTTCAAAAGAAAGCGAGTGTTACAGAATATGAACAAGAATGAAACATATGCACTGATTACAGACAGTGCTGCCGATTTATCCGATCATCTGCTGCAAGCAATGGGTGTGATCTCCATTCCGCTGAATGTCTTCATGAAAGACAGCCCTGCGCAGCCGTGTACGCTCCGCGGCGCTGCATTTTATGATGCACTGAAATCCGGACAGGTCGCATGCACATCCGCCGCAAACCTCTCTGTATTTCGTGAAACATTTAGCAAAATTCTTGAGGACGGCAAGGACATCCTTTATATCTCCTTCTCATCTCCTTTGAGCTGCATGTGTGCGACTGCCCGCATCGCCGCTGAGGAGCTGCATCAGGAATATCCGACAAGACGCATTGTCATCGTGGATTCGCTCTCTGCATCATTGGGACAGGGACTTCTGGTCTATCACTGTGCCGAGCAGAAGGAGCGCGGAATGTCACTGGATGAGCTTGCTGCATATGCTGAAGTAACCCGACTGAAAGTCATGCACTGGTTTACGGTCGATGACCTCATGTTCCTGAAGCGCGGCGGCAGAGTCGGCGTAATGTCAGCATTTGCAGGTGCATTACTGGGCATCAAACCGGTACTGCATGTCAATAATGAAGGCAAGCTCGCTGCGGTGCAGAAGATCCGCGGCAGAAAAAATGCTGTTCTGGAGCTTGGCAAGCATTATGCCGAAGAATGCACCGATAAGGAATCGACCGTGTTCATTGCGCAGGCAAACGCGCTGGATGCAGCCGAGATGCTGAAATCCGCATTGCTGCACGAACACGGTGCAAAGCATGTCATCATCGGTGAGATCGGGCCGGTGATCGGTGCGCATGCGGGGCCGGGCGCAGTTGCCCTCTTTTATCTCGGCACATCGCGGGAAGCCTGATCTCTGCGAAGGAAGGAGCCTGTTTTGATTTCACTGCTGCTTGTTGTCATCTACGTTTCCTTTATCAGTCTTGGATTACCGGATTCCCTTCTGGGTGCCGCGTGGCCAACGATGCAGCCACAGCTTGCAGTTCCGATCTCATATGCCGGCTTCATTTCCATGATTATCTCATGCGGAACTGTCATTTCCAGCCTGTTTTCTGACCGTTTGCTGCGCCGTTTCGGTACCGGAATGGTGGTTTCCGGCAGCGTACTCCTGACGGCAGTTGCACTATATGGCTTTTCGGTATCGTCAGCTTTTTGGATGCTCTGTGTCTGTGCGATCCCCTATGGACTGGGTGCGGGAGCCGTTGATGCAGCACTGAATCATTATGTTGCGCTGCACTATGCATCCAGACATATGAGCTGGCTGCACTGCTTCTGGGGTGTCGGCTGCGCGGTCAGCCCTTATATCATGGGCTTTTATCTGACCCGAAACGCCGATTGGCAGGGCGGATATCGGGCGATCTCCGTATTGCAGATCATCCTGACGGCAGTATTATTTCTGTCACTCCCCCTGTGGAAACGAACCGCAGATACCGAACAGACAGCATCGGAACAACCGGCACAGAAACAAGGCATCCTGCATGTAAACGGCGCGGTGCAGGCGCTCGGTACATTTTTCTGTTATTGCGCACTGGAATCAACCGCCGGACTCTGGGCAAGCAGCTTTTTGGTCAAAGAACGCGCAGTTGATCCGCATACCGCCGCAAAATTCGCATCGCTGTTTTACATCGGCATCACCTTCGGACGGTTTCTCTGCGGCTTTGTTACAGACCGTCTGGGTGACCGCAAAATGATACGGCTTGGATTATGCGGAATCGCCGGCGGGATCCTGCTTGTTCTGCTGCCGCTGCCGCAAATCTTTACCCTTTCCGGCTTGATCCTGATCGGATTTGGCTGTGCACCGATTTATCCCTGTCAGATTCATGCAACACCGGATCTGTTCGGGAAACAGCACGCACAGCGCATGATCGGGCTGCAAATGGCGTGTGCCTATACCGGAACGACGCTGATGCCGCCGCTGTTCGGATTTGTTGCAGACCGTGCCGGACTTGGCGTATTCCCGATTTTTCTCGCACTGTTTCTGATCCTGATGGCACTGCTCACCGAGCAGCTTTATCAAAAACAACAGACTTCCACGATATGAGGAATCCACATGATAACTGATATTACAGCACAAATCAAAGCAAATGCGGATGAAAAGAATGCTGAATTTGTCAGCAGACTGCTGCCGCAGATCCCACCGGAAACCATTCTTGGCTGCCGGACACCGGCTTTGCGCTCGCTTGCGAAGACGCTGCCGCCGGAAGCACCGGAAGTCCGGGCATTTCTGGATACACTTCCGCATACATATTTTGATGAAAACCAGCTTCATGCATTTATCATCAGCCGGATCCGTAATTGTTCTGCATGTATCGCAGCCGTGGAAACATTTTTGCCGTATATTGACAACTGGGCGACCTGCGATCAGCTTTCACCGACTGTATTCCGGAAAGAGGCAGCGTCACTGCTCCCGCATATTGAAAAATGGCTGCAATCTGCACATCCATATACGGTTCGGTTTGCGATCGGCATGCTGATGCAGCATTTTCTGGATGCACGGTTTTCCCCGCAATATCCTGCAAAAATCGCAGCAATTGAAACGGATGCATACTATATCAATATGGAATCTGCGTGGTATTTTGCGACTGCGCTTGCCAAACAGCCGGATGCAATACTCCCCTATTTTACAGAAAAGCGTCTTCCGGACTGGGTCTGGCGAAAAGCGATCCAGAAATGCATCGAAAGCCGCCGCATTCCGGATGAAACCAAGCAGCTTCTGCGCAAACTGCGCAATCAAAAATAAACAATTGCAAGACCCGCCGGATCCTTCCGACGGGTTTTCTGTATCTATCAAACAAACGAAAAAAACGGCTGTGCACCCCAAATGGGATACACAAGCCGTTTTACATCATGATACGTTATCCACGATATCAGACCAGCGAAATAATCGCCATCTCTGCTGCATCACCGCGGCGCGGACCGATTTTCACAGTCTTTGTATAACCGCCGTTACGCTCAGCGTACTTCGGTGCGATTTCGTCAAAGAGCTTCTTTGCGACGCTCTCCTTGGTAACATATGCGAATACCTGACGCTTCAGATGCAAATCTGCAGCGGTATCGTTACCGGAAATCCCCTTTGCAATGGTGATCATCTTCTCTGCCATCGAACGAACTTCCTTCGCTCTGGTGACGGTGGTTTCGATCTGGCCGTTCTCAAGCAGATAGGTCACCATGCCGCGAAGCATAGCCTTTCTGTGATCCGTGGCTCTGCCGAGCTTTCTGGAACCCGCCATTGTGTTTCACTCCTTTGTAAATCCAACCGGCATCGGGAGATCGAGCCGGATTCGGGAATTAGTCATTGTCGTCGGAATTCAGATCAAAGCCCAGAGACTGGAGCTTTTCCTTGACTTCGTCGAACGATTTTCTGCCGAGGTTTCTGACCTTCATCATTTCATCCTCAGACCGGCTGATCAGATCCGCCACAGTGTTAATACCTGCACGTTTCAGGCAATTGAACGAGCGAACCGACAGATCAAGCTCTTCAATGGTAGTTTCGAGCTTCTTCTCCTGACCGCCGTCGGTGGTATCCTGCAAAACAGGCTCCGAAACCTTCTCATCAGAGAGGTTGACGAACAACTGGAGATACTCCGTGAGCAGACTTGCAGCCTGAGAAAGCGCATCATTTGCGCCCACAGTGCCGTCTGTCCAGACTTCCATTGTCAGCTTATCGTAATCTGTGACCTGACCGAGTCGAGTATCCTCGACCTTGAAATTCACCTTCAAAACCGGTGTATAAATACTGTCAACCGTAATCACATCAAGCGGCAGATTCTGTCTGCTCTGCTTATTGCGTTCTGCGGAGACATAGCCTCTGCCCTTATCCAACATGATCTGCATTTCGAGCTTTCCGCCCTTGCCGATCGTCGCAATATGCGGGAACGGCGGCAAAATCTCGACTTCGGAATCCGTGCGGATATCAGCAGCAGTGACCTCACATTCACCCTGGGCGTCAATATAGATTGTTTTCGGACCGTCGCCATGCAGCTTTGCGGTCAGACCCTTGATTGCAAGGATGATTTCTGTCACATCCTCCTTGACACCGGGGATGGTTGAGAGCTCATGATGAACACCATCAATTTTGACGGCATAGACTGCCACACCGGGCAGCGAGGAGAGCAGAATCCTTCTGAGACTGTTACCGATCGTGATGCCGTACCCACGCGGCAGCGGACGGATTTCAAATTTACCGTATTTTCCGTCACCGTGGAGTTCTTTCGTCTCAATTTCCGGCTTTTCCATTTTCAGCATAAATACCCTCCTGTTGTGCAATCAGTTGTGGTATGGCTGTAGGTAAAAACCCAAAGCCACTCAGGATTATCCCTGAGATTACTTGGAGTACAACTCAACGATGAGGTGCGTTTGTGCTTCGTACTCGATATCGTCTGCAGAAGGCATCCGAACAACTGTTGCAGAGAAGTCATCCTTCTTCGCTTCCAGCCAAAGCGGAACAACTCTGTCAGCGGTTGCCTCAACAGTTGCCTTGAACTTTTCGGAAGTCTTATCCTTCTCGCGCAGTGCGATGACATCGCCGACCTTCACACGGTAGGAAGGAATGTTGACCTTCTGACCGTTGACGGTGTAATGAGCATGTGCAACAAGCTGTCTTGCCTCACGTCTGGTCAGAGCCAGACCCATACGGAAGACAACGTTATCCAATCTGGATTCGAGGCAGGTGATGAGGTTATCACCGGTCTTGCCTTCCATCTTGGAAGCAATCTCGAAATAGTGATAGAACTGCTTTTCGAGCATGCCATAGATAAACTTCAGCTTCTGCTTTTCCTTGAGCTGAAGACCGTATTCAGAGATCTTCTTACGGTTATTTGCATTCTTGAAGCGGATCGACTCTTTCTTGGAAACGCCCATAACAGCGGGGCTGATTCCGAGTGTTCTGCACTTCTTCAGAATCGGTTCTTTCTGTACTGCCATCTTCGTTCACCTCCACTTAATTATACGCGTCTTCTCTTCGGAGGACGGCAGCCGTTGTGCGGGATCGGGGTTACATCCTTAATCATGCGAACCTCAAGACCGACGGTCTGGAGTGCACGGATTGCAGCCTCTCTGCCGGAACCCGGACCGTTGACATAAACTTCAACAGTCTTGAGACCGTGCTCCATTGCAGCGCGGGCAGCGGTTTCTGCAGCGCTCTGAGCAGCAAACGGGGTAGATTTCTTAGAACCGCGGAAGCCCAGCTCACCGGCGGATGCCCAAGAAATTGCATTGCCCTGCGTATCAGTGATGGTCACGATGGTGTTATTGAACGTGGACTGAATATGCACCGCGCCGTTTTCGATGTTCTTACGCTCTCTGCGGCGTCTGATCGTGGTTACCTTTTTCTTCTGCTGTGCCAAGATACAGTCCCTCCTTACTTCTTCTTGTTAGCAATGGTCTTTGCCGGACCCTTGCGTGTTCTTGCATTGGTCTTCGTGCGCTGTCCTCTGACAGGCAGACCCTTACGGTGACGAACACCGCGGTAGCAGCCAATGTCAACGAGACGCTTAATATCCATTGCAATCTGGCGGCGCTTATCGCCCTCCACGATGCAATGCTCGTCAATATACGCACGAAGCGCTGCGACATCAGTTTCGGTAAGATCCTTGACTCTGGTATCCGGATTGATGCCGGTTTCCTTCAGAATCTTGGACGCCGTCGTACGACCGATACCGAAGATATACGTGAGACCGATTTCAACACGCTTGTTTTTCGGAAGGTCAACACCAGCGATTCTAGCCATATTCCTTATTACACCTCCAAATGGTCAGGGGTTATCAGCCCTGACGCTGCTTATGCTTCGGGTTTTCACAAATGATCATGACTTTGCCCTTGCGCTTAATGACCTTGCACTTTTCGCAGATGGGCTTGACGGAAGGTCTGACTTTCATTGGAAATACCTCCTTGTCTCCGGCGTTCCGGTATTATTTTGAACGCCAGGTGATTCTGCCCTTTGTCAGATCGTAGGGCGACATCTCGACTGTAACGTGGTCACCTGGGACGATGCGGATATAGTTCGTTCTCAGCTTGCCGGATATATGTGCAAGGATCACATGACCGTTACTCAGTTCCACCTTGAACATTGCATTCGGCAGGGCATCAATGACCACGCCTTCTACTTCAATTACATCCTGTTTCGACATCGTCGATGACCTCCTTGCGGATTTGATTAAATTTGGATTGCGGACGGTTCACAGTTTCATTCAGCGGATTCAGGATCTTGCGGATTGCCTTATCCGTCAGACCGCTGAGCGGAATCGTCTGCGCGGTTGCCTGAACATGCAGCGGATTCTTTCGTTTCGGGTTCTGCATCAGCCGATGCTTTCCGTCAACGAGGAGAAGATCTGCACCTTCAAGTGCGGTTACGAGAAAATATCTGCCGGATTCTCTGCCTGCTTTACAGAGCACGATGCGACCCGGCTCGCAGATAAACTTCTGCATCTTTCGTCACCGTTTGGTCATAATCACAGGACCGTTTGCCGTGATGAGGATCATGTGTTCAAAATGTGCCGACCAGCATCCGCTGTCTGTCACGACAGTCCACTTATTCGGCATGGTATGAACGCCGTCACCACGCAGATTTATCATCGGTTCGATGCAGATGGTCATGCCTTCCACCAGACGCATGCCGTGTCCGGCTCTGCCGTGGTTTGGCACTTCCGGATCCTCGTGCACTTCTTTGCCGATTCCGTGGCCGCAGTAATTCTGTACGATACCGTAGCCGCGTTCTCTGCAATAGCTCTCAACGGTGTGGGAAACATCGCCCAGCCGCGCACCGACCTGGGCGGCATCAATGGCAGCATAGAGGCTTGCATTTGTATCCTCAAGCAGCTTCTTGATTTCCGGAGCGACCTGTCCGACGGGGAAGGTAAAGCAAGTATCGCTGTTCCATCCTTTATATCGGGCACCCAGATCAACGCTGACAATATCGCCCTCATTGAGCACTCTGTTACCGGGGATTCCGTGAATGACCTCTTCATTCACCGATACACACGCGCTTCCGGGGAAGCCATAGAGTCCGAGAAAATTCGGGATTCCGCCGTGTGTTGTGATTTCATGATGAACAATTTTATCAATGTCTTTTGTAGTCATGCCGGGGCGGAGTTTCTGCTCAACGACATTGAGTGCGTTGGCAGCGATCTTGCCCGCTTCCAGCATTTTTTCGATATCCGACTTGCTTTTGATTGAAACCATTGGCATGCCTCAGCCTTCAATTCCAAGCGCATCGAAAACGAGCTTTGTGGTATCGGCAACTTCTTCCTGACCTTCAACGGTCACGAGCTTGCCGGTATTTGCGTAATAATCCTTCAGCGGAGCAGTTTTCTCCTGATAGACCTGCAATCTGGAGAGAACAGTCTCCGGCGCATCATCTGCACGCTGCACAGCCTTGCCGCCGCAAGCATCGCAGATGCCCTCCACCTTTGTCGGCTTATACTCGACATGGTAAGAAGCGCCGCAGGATTCGCAGACCCGTCTGCCGGACATTCTTGCGATGATTCTCTCATCCGCAACATGAATTTCCAGAACGCGGTCAATTGTGACACCCATGCTGTCGAGCGCTTCTGCCTGCGCGACAGTACGGGGGAAGCCATCGAGAATGTAGCCGTTCTTCGCATCCGGCTCAGCGATGCGGTCTTTCAGGATACCGATAACAATATCGTCCGAGACCAGTGCACCGCTGTCCATTGCAGCTTTCGCCTTCAAGCCAAGCTCCGTGCCGTTCTTGACGGCTTCACGAAGCATATTGCCGGTCGAAATCTGCGGAATGCCGAGCTTTGCGGAGATTGCTTCAGCCTGTGTACCTTTGCCGGCACCGGGCGCACCCAAAAGAATGAGATTCATAGTTCAGCAGCCTCCTTATTGTATTGTCATTAACCGAGGAAGCCCTTATGATGACGCATCATCAACTGGGATTCCAGTGTGCGGACTGTTTCGATCGCAACGCTGACAACGATCAGGATCGAAGTACCACCCATAGAAGAAACATCAATCTTGGTGATATTCAGGAAGATGATCGGGAAGACAGCGACAACGCCGAGGAAAACCGCACCGACGAGAGAGATCTTAGAAAGCACTCTCTGAATGTAATCAGAGGTAGGCTTACCGGGACGGATGCCCGGGATACCGCCGTTGGACTGACGAAGGTTATTCGCCATTTCAATCGGATTATACTGAATTGCTACATAGAAGTAGTTGAACAGGATAATCAGAATGAAGTAAACGACAGCATAGGAATAACTTCTGGTACTGAAGAAGTTGACAAAACCTGCATAGAACTTTTCGCCTGCGGAAGCATCCGTAAGATCCTTCAGCGGCTCCTTGAAGATGGTGAACATCGACGGGAGCGACATAAAGCTCATTGCAAAGATGATCGGCATAACACCGGACATACAGATCTTGATCGGAATGTGGGTGCTCTGACCGCCATACTGTTTTCTGCCGACAACGCGCTTTGCGTACTGGACAGGAATGCGGCGTTCGGACTCGTTCATAAAGACGATACCGACAACCATCGCAACGAAGATCAGGAGATAAATGACAACCTTGATAAAGTTCTCATTTGCGCCTTCCTTTGTGCTGATGAGGCTGATGAGCTGACCGATATCGACCGGGATTCTGGCAACGATACCGGCAAAAAGGATCATAGAAACGCCGTTTCCGATGCCCTTTTCATTGATGCGGTTAC
The DNA here is from genome assembly GCA_003446315.1 of Ruminococcus sp. Classification (GTDB taxonomy): domain Bacteria; phylum Bacillota; class Clostridia; order Oscillospirales; family Ruminococcaceae; genus Firm-04. The sequence continues at coordinate 27,915 of DMBA01000064.1, forward strand.
CCATCCAGATGACGAGCGTAGAGCCTGCCATAAAGGAGAAGATAATCACGAACATTGCAAACCAGCCTTCTGCACCGCCCTGATATTTCACAGCGGAGATGCCGTCGGAAGTCATATTCTTCAGTGTCAGGTAATACGCAACTGCCATAAACGCAGAAAGACCAAGCGCAACAAATGAAGTAATCATATTGAGCTTTTTTCTTCCGTCTTCGCCTTCCTGCTGGAGACGTTCCAGCGGAGGGAGCGCATAAGTCAGCAGTTGGATAATGATGCTGGCGTTAATGAAAGGTGTAACACCAAGCGAGAACATCGTTGCTTTGGAAAGCGCGCCGCCGGAGAGGATGTTGAGGTATTCAAGGAAGTTTCCGTTGCTTGCCTTTTCTTCCATCCATGCGGTAACGATGCTTGTATCAAGGAACGGAACCGTGATAACGGAACCGAGCCGGAAGATCAAGATGATGAACAGTGTGAACAAAATCTTCTTGCGGATCTCGGGGATTCCCCAAGCAGTCTTCAGCGTTTTGAACACATTACATCACCTCAGCCTTCCCGCCTGCCTTTTCAATTTTTTCTGCTGCGGAAGCAGAGAATTTAGCAGCCTGAACAGTCAGTTTGACATTCAGGTCGCCGTTGCCGAGAATCTTCACGCCGCCGTTTTCCAGCTTTGTGACGAGACCGGAAGCGATGAGAAGTTCTTCGTTGACGACTGTGCCTTCAACGAATCTGCTCAGATCGCCGACATTGACGGTTGCATAACGTGTTGCAAACTTATTGTGGAAGCCGCGCTTCGGGATACGTCTTGCAAGGGGCATCTGACCGCCTTCAAAACCGATACGAACGCCGCCGCCGGAACGCGCATTCTGACCCTTATGACCCTTACCGGCAGTCTTGCCGTTTCCGGAGCCGTGGCCTCTGCCGACGCGCTTAACCGGGCGGTTGGAATCCGCAGCCGGTGTTAATTCATGAAGCTTCAATGTTTCGCACCTCCCTGCCGATTAAGCTTCCGTCACCTTAATGAGGTGGATGATTTTATTGATCTTGCCCTGTGTCGCCGCATTATCCGGCTGCTCGGTGGCATCGCCGATCTTGCGGAGACCCAAAGAATGAGCAGTTGCGATCTGATCCTGCTTTCTGCCGATCAGCGACTTCACAAGCTCGATTTTCTTAGCCATTTGAGCTCACTCCTAATCTCGATTATTTGCCGAAGATCTCAGCAGTGGTCTTGCCGCGCTTTGCTGCAACCGACTTTGCATCGGTGCACTCGCAAAGGCCTGCGATGGTAGCGCGAACGACGTTGCACGGGTTATTGGAACGCTGGCTCTTTGTACGGATATCCTGAATACCAGCCATTTCGATGACCGCACGAACCGGGCCGCCGGCGATCACACCGGTACCGGGTGCTGCGGGCATCATGAGCACGCGGCCTGCGCCGAACTTGCCGATGACCTCGTGCGGAATGGTAGTACCGCGCAGGTTAATACGAACAAGATTCTTCTTTGCATCCTCAATGCCCTTACGGATTGCATCCGGAACTTCGCCGGACTTACCCAGACCGAAACCGACAATGCCGTTTCCGTCGCCGACAACTACGAGTGCCGAGAACTTCATGATACGG
>DMBA01000021.1 GCA_003446315.1 Ruminococcus sp.
CAATACCAATTATTATGATGATGACGATGTACCGGAAGATGGCATTGAAGTACCGAATCATGTTGATTACGGAGATCATTCAAAGTATGCATTTATGATCGCATGCCGCCTTGATATAAAGGGGAAAATCAAATTCTTCGGCTGTATCGTTGATGCGACTTGCTTCTGGCTGTCACCCGATCTGGAGCTTATAAACGAAGCAGATCTTTCTGATGCGGACATGCAGTTATATCAGGATGCAAAGCCGGAAATGGAAGCATTATGCAAAAGTCTTTGCGATATTTTTTCTTTGGAATGATGCGCAAAGCATCTTAAATCTGATACACAACCTATTTCTTTTTTCATTCAGCATTCATTATTGTACGCGTCAATATTTGAATCATAAACCAACACAATCAATCTACTAACTACTAAGGAGAATTATCAATGAACAAGAAAACAATTACCATTCTCGCAGCAGCCCTTATTGCATCTGTTATGTGCACTATGTGCCCGGTCACTGTATCTGCTTACAGGGATAACAATGGGAACAATCATGCAAAGGAGTACAGCACGATCAGGTCTTTCCCGAATGCCGATTATTATTTTTATAGTCTTTTCGGACCACAAGAAAACCATCTGGACTATGTAATTACAAGAAACGGTATGTCAATCGGAACAATGAGTTGCTATTATAATCATGAAACAATCGGTGCAAGCTATGGATATGAAAAAACCAGCACACCGACAATCGGATACTATATGGATGGATATTTTTCCACCAACGGCACTTACCATTACAGCACGACCCGCAGACGTGATTATACCTGGTACAGTTCTTCAACGCGGCAAGTCTCTGTTTACGGCAACAACAATGCCATTTATCTGGGCTCAATCTATTATTAAGTTCAAATTGATGCATTGATTCCGGCGAAACAAAGTGCCGGTCTGACAATTGAAAACAGGAGCATTCTCCAAAAATGCTCCTGTTTTTCTCGGAGAATACAATATGAAGCATTCAAAATACATTGCTGCATCCGTTTTTTTGATCCTGTATTCCGTGCTGAATATTCTGTTTTGTATTTCACGCGGGCCTGGCAGTATTCCGGGAACGACATTTCTCAGCATCCAAAACAGCGATCAGCTTTCCTTTTCGGGTGCAGCCGATCTAGCGGCGCAGAACGGTTGTCTTTTGTATGCGGAAACCAATCAGATCATCACAGATCCGGAACAGCCGCTTGCATATCAAAAAACGGTTTATACCATTTATGCTGCGGAAAAGGATCAGCCGGCAGTTCTGAAAAGACATCTTGGATTAAAACCGGGCGCAATCCGGGATACAGACGGTGCACTGTGTGAGCTTACAGTATGTGATATTGCGGAACTGGATGCAAATGATGAACTGCGGCAGCTTGTGGACAGTGTCATTCTGATCGGCAAGCATGATCGTTGTACGGGCTGTATCCGCCGCCTGAAAAATGCATATCCCGGTGTATTTGATCTGATCCTTGAGGTGAAATGGGGGCTTCACTATGCATTTCCATGCATACTGCTTGCTTTTATTTTCATTCTGCTGCTGCTTGGCTGTTATCTGGAATCTGCTTTTGCCAAAAAAGAAATTGCAATCCGAGTGCTGCACGGTGATGCAGCGGCAAGGTATTATATCAGCATCTGCCTGCGGGATACGGTTGTTTTTTCTGTATTGTTTCTGATCTGTATCATCGCGCAATGCATGTATACACAGATCACAAAACCGTTTCGGATCTCATTCTGGCTGCTCCTGCCGTTTACAGCAGGAATCTGGCTGGTCAATTTACAGCTCCTGCGGATTCAGCCCAAAGAAATGCTCTATGGGCACCAGCTTTCCAAAGGGATACTCCGTGCATTTTCTGCGTTGGGGCATATCGCAGCCGTATTCAGTTGCATCCTGATCCTGTACGCTGCCAATATGATCGGGAATGTGCAGAAATATGATTTTGCGGAATCATTCATACAAGCCAATAGGGATTATACCTATGTGGAAATGAAAGAACCGCAGGATGCAGCGGCTCCTGTACAGCCGGATCAAATCCGGGAACGCAAAGAACTTCTTGGAGAAATACTGGATGAAGAACGGCAGTTCCTCAAAGAAACAGATTCTGTTCTGAATCCGGTTACCATCGCAGACCTTTCATTTTCCATGAAGGACAGCGGCATGCACGCCATCTGGGACGCATTGTACTGTAACCACCGCGCAGTTCCTTATCTGCAAACCGTCATTCCGGAAGTCGCCGGGATTGATCTGGAACAATATGATGCGGGACTTCTGCTGCCGGAAACATTTCCGCTGTTGGAGCAGAAGAAAGCAGAAGCATTTCTCATGGGGCAGTTTGAAACATACGAAGGATACCGACCGGCGCAATCCCGGATCCAGACCTGTTTTTACAAGCCGCAGGCTCCTTTGCTGAGTTTTAATTTCAGCTATCGTGCATTTACTTATCATGATCTTTCTGCGATCTGCATTGCATCGGATACCTACAGCAGAACGGATGCGGATTCCCTGCAAATCAATCATTATATGCTGACGGAATGCAGTATTTTTCAGGATCCGGAAGTGCTTGATCCTGAAACCATTGCGCGTTCATATCGCTTCAAGCCGATCTTTCATCATGTTTATGACAGATTCTATAAGGAATACCGGACGCGGAAAACGCTGCTTCTGATGGCATGTCTGGTATCGGTAATGATGTTTGTGTTTTATATCAGCGTCATGTATACGATCCTGAAACTGGATTATCAGGTAAATGCAACGGAACTTGCGATCCGGAAGACACTCGGCGAATCCATGCTGCAAAAAAACAAGAGACATTTTATCAGTGCAGCAGCAGTCGGCGGACTGAATCTGTGCATTGCAGCGATTGCCGTGAAGATGCTGCATCTGTCGGCAGCCGCTGTACTGATTCCTGTGATGCTGTATCTGCTGAATAATGTGCTGGTATGCGTTATGATCCGGCGGGTCGAACGGCAGAAGATCACGAAAATCCTGAAAGGCGGTGCATTATGATTCAAATCAAAGCGCTGAAAAAGTCATTCGGCACGCATGTTTTATTTGACGGGTTATCCCTTGAGATTGCCGACAAAGATTTTGTTGTATTTACAGGGCCAAGCGGTTGCGGAAAGACAACGCTGCTCAATATGATCGGCGGCATTGAACCGGTGGATGCCGGAGAGATTCTGGTGGATGACCTGAACATCACAAAGACGAAAAATCTGAAACTGTATTTTCGTCAATATGTCGGATTCTTATTCCAGAATTTCGCACTGGTTGAGCAGAAAACAGTCGCAGAAAACTTAAACATGGTGCGGAGTCAGGCACGCAGTGAGATCTCCGTTCAGGATGCACTTTCCCGTGTCGGGATGGCAGGCTCGGAAGATCAGAAGGTCTTTTCGCTTTCCGGCGGGGAACAGCAGCGAATCGCGCTTGCAAGACTCATGGTCAAAAAATGCAGCCTGATCCTTGCGGATGAACCGACCGGTTCTCTGGATGCAGCCAATGCAGAAAAAGTCATGGGCATCCTTTCAGATTTGAACAAAATGGGAAAAACAATTATTATGGTTACACATGATACAAAATATCATGATTTCGGAAACCGGCAGATCCGGATTGAATCGCTGAAATCAGCATCTCCGAAAGATTAGAAATGGTGCGCTGATCCATACGGGGCACGTTTCTTTCGGGAAGGATCTGTCTTGTTGTGCGTACTTGACAGATATTTTATTTGTGATATAATAATAGTACAAGGCTGATGAAAAACGTCAGGTCTGAAAAACATATTGCTGGAGGGAATCACATGAGAAAGAATCTGGGCGTGCAGCCGGCATTGTTCCCGATGCCTGTAACAATCATTGCAGCATACGGTGCAGACGGCAATATCTGTGCAATGAATGCAGCATGGGCGCAGATCTG
>DMBA01000313.1 GCA_003446315.1 Ruminococcus sp.
GCGAATGGGACTGATATGAAAAAAACAATTATCATCCTGATTCTTACTGTCGTATGCTTTCTGGCAGCGGTCAGCGTGGCAATGCATATCATTAACAAAAGAAGCTTTGCAAAAATCGGTGAGCTGGAAGCAGAATGCATGAAGCAGTATTCAGAAACGGATATTCTGAAAACCATTTCCGACAGAGACGATTATTTGGCGCAGATGGAACAGAATCTGGAAGCGCACCGCAAAGAACTGTTCATTCAGAAGATGACCAAAGCATCGGACGGGATCTATATCACGCTGTATTCCGGCGTGCATTATGTAATTTCCCCTCCTGTGGAAGGCATGAAATAGTATTGCCGACAAGAACATAATTCAAGCATCAGAAACCGCCGCCTGCATATTTGCAAGCGGCGGTTAGTCTGTCGGAGCCGTCCCGTGAAAGCTGTGCTTTTTCGACAGGCTGATTTTATGTGCTGCATTCCGGACAGATCAGCATGTTCTCTATACTGATCTCACGCAAAAATCTGATTTCATCAATCAAAATCTCATAATGCTCGTCCGACGGCGTAACATTGAATGACAGATTCTTGTCTTTCTCCGAAACCTTATATGCGTAGACCCTGACGCATAACGATACATCCGATTCTTTTTTGTCCTCCAGATGTGACGTTTTGATGATTTGGTGCAGGATGGGCGGCTTCACGACAGAAACATACAGGTCGGCATCCGGGCACTGTTTGGCTATATCTTTCCACTGCTCACATACCCGCTGCGTTGTCGTTTGATGATGCATATCTGCATTGCGCATATGCTGCCCGACCAGTTCGCGTGTATCGGAATCATTGAGGATGACTTCCAGCTTTTTACCTGCCTGGAGATAGCGGATGACTTCTTCCCGCACCTTCTGATCTGTCGTATAGAGCATGCCGATCTGTGTAATGATCAGAATGTAATTGATGTGCGGATTGGTGAAGATGCGGTGTGTCTGGCAATGGATATCCTCATGGTTCAGTTCCAGATGGTCAGGGTGCTTCTGCTGTGTTTCTGCTTCTGTGATACTGTAGCAAACTGCCCGCGCATATGCTTTGCAAAAATCCGGACTGTCGCTGCCGATCACATGCTGCAAATCCGGGATGCCGCTGCCATGTATGAGCTGCGCCAGCTTTTCCATATATACCCGTTCCTCCGTCTCTGACAGGCAGAGCTTTGCACGGTAAATATCTGCGATCTTCGGGTCCTTGCTGCCGAGCAAACCGTCATATTCAGAATTGTGGTAGCGTTCACTCACTTTCAGAGGGATCTTGAAGTTGTTCCGAAGCTGGCTGGCTTCCCGCTGATTGATGCCGATATGGGTTGTTTGCTCTGTACCAAAGATCAGATCGCATCGCTTCTCGTGGCGCGAAAAGCTTTTGCTTAGTTTATCGTACAGCAGATCACAAAGTGCTGCGCAGAGTTTTCCGTTTGACATGATAGATTCCTTTCTCACTCAGAAAACAGTAACTGCCTGAAAAAATCTGAAAACGGAATGTAAATTTTCACCGATTTACAGATAGTTTCAAAAATGACGTATTTACGTGTAAAAATGACGCTGTTTGATTGACTTTTCCGTTGCGGTGTGCTATAATGCAGTCGTAGGAGGAAAATGACCGGTCAGTAAATCCCCCGAAAAGAAACCAGAATATTCAATATACGGAGGATAACGCCATGAAAAAGAATAAACTTTTTGCAATCATTTGCTGCCTTGCAACAGTCGCAGGTCCGCTTTGTGAGCCAATGTCCATCCTGGAGGGTTCTTCCTCCTTTGTGATGACGGTGGAAGCGGCGTCAATCCAAAGCAAGCGTACCTACGAAAATGTGTTGGTAGATGGTGGACTCTATCGGATCCGCAGCGCATGTGGCTACTTTATCGGCGATGATTTCAACAATGTGGAGCTCGTCAACCGAAACGATGCCACCGCGATTTGGGTCGCAAGGTATAATGCGGAGTATGACTACTGGTATTTCATCAGTCTGCTGCATCCGTGTCTTGTGATGAACGCCTATGCAACCAGACCCGTCTCCAAGACCAATATCAATTTGTATTCGTATGTTGCCAATGACCGCTCGCAGGGCTTCCTGCCAGTGAAGCAGAAGGATGGCAGCTTTAAGATCCTGAATGCCATGAACAGCTCCGTAGCTGTGGAGGTCTCCGGATATGCTAAGGATGCGAAGAAGGGCACCAACATTCGTCTTTACACTTCCAACAGCGATAAAACCCAGAAGTTCTATTTTGAGCGGGTCTGCTGATGTATCATTCCGACAGTAAGTATGCAGCGGTTTCCTCTGAGAAGCCGCTGCTTTCTTATCCGAATTCCCCTCGGAAATTCACGCTGCACTGTCTGCCTTGTCTTATGACAAAGAATCCAGCGCAGCTGATCGTCAGGATGGAATTGGTATATCATTATTATAGCATATACAAAAAAGTGATGTCAATAGCTGCAAGTATTTTTGCTTGACATCATGCCGGAAAAGCGGCGCAATGGAATTCGGAGAATCAGGAGACTGTTGAACGGCTTTATATTGCAAAGAATACTGCTTATGCAAAACCGCGCAAAACGACTGTGATCGGAGAATTCCCTGTTACGGCGGCCGGGAAGATCGACTTCCGCGCATTGCTTGCTGAAGAAAGAGGATAAAAATGGAGTAGAAAGAACTGACTGGTTATCCGTCGATAGACAAGCCCCGCTGCAAACAACGCAGCGGGGCTCAGCTTGTCGAAAAAGTCTAGCGAAAGCTAAGCTTTTTCGCATATTTATGGTATAATATGGGAGAAGGGAGCTGAAAAGAATGCTGAGTGAAAACAGAGCGTAACGGAATCAAATGGAGTTTTTCTGCATTGAAAGTTTTGTACCGCAGGATTATCTTCTGCGAAAAATTGAGGAAGCTGTGGATTTCAGTAAGCTCTATGAGATCGTTGGTGATCTGTATTGTCATAACAATGGCAGACCGAGTGTGGATCCTGTCGTACTGTTCAAGATCGTGTTCATTCAGCATCTGTACGGTATTCCGTCGCTGCGCCGTACCTGCGAAGAAATCAAGATGAATGTGGCGTACCGCTGGTTTCTCGGTTATCTGATGAATGAGCAGCTTCCGTATATATGCGAAAACTGTCCTTCCAGAGAACGATGCACACACAGCAAATCCAGTCAGAAGGTCGTGACGCGGCATATCTGGGAAGACTACATGG
>DMBA01000103.1 GCA_003446315.1 Ruminococcus sp.
TAGATCATTTACAGCGGGGCTTCCCTGCCGGTAAACTTTAGATCATTTGCAGCGGGGCTTCCCCGCCCGCTTGACAGTTGCTTTGATTTGCGCTATAATATCCATAAGAATTATGCCGGAAAAGTGAAATGAAAAGGAGTGTGCGAATGCATCATACTGAAAATCTATTAGCGGCAGCATGGAAAAAACGCTATGATGCCTTAACGCCCGATGTGCAAAGAAAACTGGATGATCTGAGCAGGCATTTTGATCGCGGGGAAAGCGATTTTTATAAGCTGCAATATATCAAAAGATCATATGCAATGCCCGAAATCGGTGACGTTTTTGTATGCAAGCCGGTCAATCAACAGTATTATTTCGGTGTCGTGCTCAATGCGCATATTCACAATATGATCGGCGATGATATGTATGTTGCGGCGATTTTTAACAGTCATGCCGATCAGATCGGCAAACTTGATTTTACGCTGGATTATGAAAATATATTGCTCGCACCGCAGATGATCTCCAGAGCATTCTGGACAAAGGGCTGGTTTCAAACGGTCATGCATGTGGATGCGCTGGGCGATGTGCCAAGCTATGGCTTCTATAAATACTGTTTCAACCATCCTTTTTGGGATGAATACGATCAGAAAATCGAGCTGCGCCCGAAATATCTTTCGATCGGTGCAACAACTGTTTACGGTCTTGGCTACTGCATCACACAAGAACTGCTGATTCGCGGGCAATTATAAAATTAAGGGATAGATCCCTCGAAAGGAGCTTTTTGATGAAAACTGCCCTCACGATTGCCGGCAGCGACTCCGGCGGAGGTGCCGGTATTCAAGCCGATTTGAAAACGATGACAGTCAACGGCGTATTTGGCATGAGTGCCGTCACTGCCCTCACTGCACAAAACACGACCGGTGTTTCTGCGATCATGAATGTCACGCCGGAATTTCTCGCAAAACAACTCGATGCAGTTTTTACGGATATTCCGCCCAATGCGGTCAAGATCGGCATGGTTTCGGCGGCTGATCTGATCTATGTCATAGCAGAAAAACTGCGGGAATACCACGCTTCCCATATTGTGCTGGATCCCGTCATGATCGCAACAAGCGGCGCAAAACTGATTGCAGACGATGACGTTTCCGCATTGACATCCGCGCTGATTCCGCTTGCAGAGCTTGTCACGCCGAATATTCCGGAAGCAGAAGTGCTTGCAAAAACGGAGATTCACGCCCCTGCTGATATGGAAACCGCTGCAAGTATCATTTCTGAATCATATGGTTGTGCCGTATTGCTGAAAGGCGGCCATCAATTAAACGATGCCAATGATCTGCTGTTTACCAAAGACGGCTTCCGGTGGTTTACGGGAAAACGCATTGACAATCCCAATACGCACGGCACCGGATGCACGCTTTCCAGTGCGATCGCATCCAATCTTGCAAAAGGGTTCACGCTTGCAGAATCCGTAGCGCGTGCAAAGCAATTCATATCCGGTGCACTGTCCGCCATGCTTGATCTTGGAAAAGGCAGCGGCCCGATGAATCATGCATTTGCCGTTTCGAATCTGTTCACCGAAGAAAAAGCATGAACCGAAAAAACACCCGGATACAAATTGCCCCCCTGCAACAAAGCAGAGGGGCAATTTTGATTTGTTCCGCACCGAAAAGAATCGCTCGGATGATCTGCGGTGCAGTCACAATACAACCGGACAATTTGTTATTGAAAAAGCATCATGAATCGGTTCAAATCTGTTGTTATGACAGCATTTGGAATCAGTTCTTCTTGAAATCGCAGAGCGTATGCGAATTGCTGAGCACCCTCTGTTCTTCTTCGTTCAAATCGCCGTCAAACAGGATGTGGAGATAAGCCGGGTAGTTGACATACCGACCGGTTTTATTCATATACTGCTTCTGCATGTTGGAATCCATAGTGCCATAGATCATTTTTTGATAGCCATCAACGGTCATCTGCTTATCTTTGGAGTGCTCATAGAGCTTAAACTGACTGGAACCGGAAACCCACATTGCTTTCTCATCCGCCCATTCGTCCTTCACACCGTCGGCAGAAGGCTTGCCGGGTTCGCGCGGAACATCACCAAACACGTTAATTTCATTGATATCCTTAGAATTCCAGCCGACCAAGCCGGTCTCATCAAATCTGTGCCACATGCCGTCCACATAGACAACATTCAAAGCATGATACGGAGCGCCGCACAGATAGTTCTGAATGCCCATCTGATCCAGCATCAGAGAAGCAGCGAATGAAAAACTGCCGCACTCTGCATAACCCGGATTCTGCTCATCGCCGAGCATGAAGACAGCACTTGCAGAACCGTTGCTTTCTCTGTCATAATCATTGGTATAGAAGGATCTGTTCAGATACAATTTGAATTCTTTATCAATTGTATGCTGATGCTCTTTATTCCAATTGATGGAATAGAAGTTGCTGTACTCAGAAACATCGGTGATCTTTCTTGCGACCTTCACAACTTTATCCAATTCTTCATTATCTGCAACGACCGGATCAGAATTGAGGATTTCATCGACATAAACATCCAGAACGGACTGTGTTGCATCTGCAAGATACTGCGTTTTGCCAAAAGCGGAGAGATAACGTCTGACAGTTTTCTTGAGTGTCTCGCTGCTCTCTGCAAAAGTCAGGTTATTGATCTTGCTGAGCTTTGTGCACATTTCAAAGGTTCCCGGCTGAATGAACTCAACGGTCTCCGGGAACTCGATCTCATAGAGATCATCCTCACCGAAGCTGTACATCAGCGACTTATTGATCGCAGTGGTATCCTGATCCAGAACGAGCTTATGCGTGCGCTTCACTTCATCCTTCTTATCATTCATCAAACCGATCGCAATTTTCGCACCGACGCTGTCGATCTGATAAAGCACGCCGTCAGAATTCCGGATATCGGTGCAGTTGGTTTGAAATGCAGTCTGTGCAAAGGTTGTAATGCTGTTCATGATTGCATGCTGCGGAAGCTCAACATGACTGAGATTGGAGCAATTCGAGAATGCACCGTTGCCGATCTTCATATAGGTACTTGCAGTCACAAGGCCGGCAGTCGGAATGATGTTGTCCTTATAATTGGGATTGTGAATTTCATCATGATTCCATTTCGGCTGACGATAATCAGGCATGCACACGCTTTCGATATCGTTATTGTTTGCGAATGCATAATTCTCGATCTTCATAACCGGGAAGATTCTGCCCTTTGTAATCACTTCATAAGGAACAACGACATGCTTCTTCACAGATTTCGGATTGTATTTTGTAATCGAAGCAGTCATGTGATCCTCATCGTTGTAATCGACATGGACACTGAAATCAAAATCTTCCTGAATATACCGCAGCAGATAGCAGTAATCATCCGGGCTCAGAACACCATCCATGTCGATATCATAGTTCGCATTGAATGGTTCATTCAAAGCGGCAAGATCATCCTGTGTAACAGCGCCGAGCTTATATGCAGTTTCCCCCACATAGACAATGCCTTTATAGGTTCTGTTCAGACGAATCAGCAAATCGTTGATATAGTTCTCAAGAAACGCAAAATCATATGCGTCAACACCGCTTGCATCCGGGTCTACATAATTGCAGCTATGTTCCTTGCTGAACTTATCAATGATCGTCTGGAAATCATTCAGGTCATTCTTAATAACGCCATTCTGAAACATGATCGGTTCTGTAACCGCGTCATATACAGTATCAGCCGAAGTCCAGTTCTGCGAACCATATGACTTAATGATCTGATCGTCTGTCAGTTTTTCTTCAGCAGATGCCTGGATCGCGCCTGCCTGCATCGAAACGGCAGTCATCAATGCAGCGGAAATTGAAATTATTCTTCTCTTGAAATTTTGCATAAATATACCTCTCTCAGTTGGCTGCAAAAAAATTACAATAATTTTTAAGAGCATTGCATTTTATAACACGTTTTCTTCTACTGTTTGCGCAAACAAGTATATTATACCCATTATGCAAAAAATGTCAATGCGTGAAAGAAATTCTTAATGTTTATTCTGCATGTTT
>DMBA01000329.1 GCA_003446315.1 Ruminococcus sp.
GCAAACATCTCACACAAGAGATTCTGTAGTCCGTCCATCGTCTGCGGATCCTTCGCAGAACATTGATAGACCTTACATTCCACTTCCGGCGGCTGCCGGTCGGTCAAATCCATCTTATTCCAAAGCAAAATGACATTTCTTCCGGCACATTTTTTGATTGCAGCAAAGTCCTGCTCAGACATACCGGCTGCCGCATCGACGACATAAAGCACCAAATCTGCCGAATCCAGTGCCTGATATGCCTGCTGAATACCGATCTGCTCGATTTGGCTATCTGTCTCCCGAATGCCCGCAGTATCAGACAATAGCAACGTAAAATCGCCGATTTTAACCTGTTCTGTAATCACATCCCGTGTTGTTCCGGGAATATCCGTAACGATACTGCGTGACATGCCGCAAAGCAAATTCATAACGGAAGATTTGCCGGCATTTGGCTTTCCAAGCAAAACCGTTCGAATGCCTTCCCGCAAAACGCGGCCATTCGAATATGTATCCGATAATTTTTGCAATCTTGCAGTTAGAACATTCAGACGGGAAAGAATGCTGTCATGATCCAGTTCCGGCGGCATTTCCTCTGCATCATCCTGCCAATATGCGATTGCAGAGAGCATTTCGACCAACTCGCTGCTGATCTGCTGCATTTCCCGACTCAAAGCGCCTTCTTTTGCGAGCGCTGCCTGATGGAGTTGTATCTCACCGTCAGCACGGATCAGATCCATCACCGCCTCTGCCTGAGAGAGCGACAGTTTTCCATTCAGAAATGCACGTTTCGTAAACTCACCCGGCCCCGCAGGTTCTGCCCCAATGCAGAACAAATGTCCCAGAATCTGTTTTGTTAAATATATTCCACCATGACATGTAATCTCAACCGTATCCTCACCCGTATAGCTATGGGGCGCACGATAAACCGTCAAAATCACATCATCAAGCGGTTCACTGTTTCGTACAATCTGTCCGTAAGCGCACGAATATCCGCGCATCTGCGATGGTTTCGTACCTTTCACAGAAACAAATATCTGATCCGCAAGGGCAATTGCCTGATCTCCGGAAATACGGATCATCGCAATACCGCCCGGCGCATCCGGCGTTGAGATGGCTGCAATTGTTTTCATAAGCACCTCAAAAAAACAGGCGGCAAAAACTGCCGCCCGCTTGGATTAAATATCAATTTTGCCGTAGACACCGGCATTCAGTGCATCTTCCGGCTTCGGGCGCTTGTAGTCTTTTTCGAAGCTGGTGGAAAGATCGAGTTTTCTCGGCCCTTCTGCACTCGGCTTCCGATCCCGTTTGTCGTTGTTGCGTCTGCCGCGGTCATTGCGTTTACCGCCGCGGTCGTTCCGGTCAAATCTGCCGTTCCCGCGGAAACCGCGTGCATTGCGGTCATCCTTTTTATAAGCCGGTGCGGCATCATTTGTAATGATGACCTTTCGGTTCGGCTCCTCACCGGAAGAATGAGAGGAAACGCCCTCGATCTCCGTAACCGCAGAGTGAATGATGCGGCGCTCATAAGGATTCATAGGTTCCAGTGCAACACTTCTGCCGGTACGCAGAACGCTCTTGCTGATGCGGCGTGCAAGCTCCTGAAGCGCATTTTTCCGCTTTTCGCGGTAGCCGCAGGTGTCAATGGTCAGGCGGACATAATCTTTATCGCCGCGGTTTGCGACCATAGAAGTCAGATACTGGAGTGCATCCAATGTATCGCCGCGTCTGCCGATCAAAGAGCCGGCGCTCTCGCCCTGGAGCGTAAAGGAAATGCCGTTTTCAAGTCTGCCTTCACAAGTGACATCCGGTGCAAGCTGTGCCAGAACGCTTTCCAGATAGGCAGCACCGATCTGCATTTTTTCGAGCTGAATCTCCGGAGAAACTTCCGGTTCATCCGATGCTTCAGCCTGTACTTCAGTTTCAGCAATTTCCGGTTCAGGTTCCGAAACCGGTTCGGCTTCAACCGGCGCTGCCGCAGCAGTTTCCGGAACAGCCGGTGCCGTATACCGTGCTTCTACGCGATATTCTTCCTTCTTGCCGAAGATGCCGCTTAATAAAGAGCGTTTCGGCTCATCAATAACCTGAAATGTAATGTCCGAAAGCGGAACGCCAAATGCATCCGCAGCTTTCTGCTTTGCCTCCTCAAGCGTAGGGGCGGTAAAAATCTCGGTCATATCGGTCTGAACTCCTTTCGTTCACGAAGTCGGAGCTTAGTCGTCTTTGGATTCGGAATCCTCCGGCAGCTCTTCTCCATATTTCAAAGCAGCACGTTTTCTTGCTGCTTCCACGAGCTTTTTCTCGTATTCAGCACGTTCTTTGCGGGACATGCCGTCATCGCCGTCTGTATAGCGGGTGCGGTTTGCATCCTGTCTGCCGCCGTTTTCCTGTTCAGCCTGCATAGCCAGCGACTGATCCATCATACGCTGCATCCAAGTGGGGCCCTTTGCGATCTGCTTTGCTTTTTCCTTCTCGTTGATCCGGATGAGCCGTTCACCGGAAAGATACTTATAAAGCATGATCTGGATGCCCATTGTCAGCAGAGCGTTGACGAGCCAGTAGAAGCTCAGACCGGCAGGAACAGACATACCGATCCAGA
The DNA here is from genome assembly GCA_003446315.1 of Ruminococcus sp. GTDB lineage: Bacteria > Bacillota > Clostridia > Oscillospirales > Ruminococcaceae > Firm-04. The sequence goes on from DMBA01000329.1 coordinate 2,579, forward strand.
TCGACATCAGCGGGGACAGATACAGCATTGCATTCATGGAAGCCATTTGTTCCGCAGCAGCAGGATTGGTTTTCTTCTGGTGCATACGGGTCACGATGGACGATACAAGCTGTGCGAGCGCAGCCAATACCGGCAAAAGCACCAGCATGACCGCCGTAAAGCTCCAGCCGCCTTCCGGATGAAGGGACGGAGAACCGGCAAGGTCAAAGCCGAGGAAGGTATTATTGAATCCATTCAGCTTATCCGAGAATCCGGCGAGGGAACTAAAGATCTCCGGATTTGTTTTTGCATATTTCAGCAGAATCAGTTCCGGACGGGTGCTCAGATACTTTTCTGTCAGATTGCTTTTTGTGAGCCAGTCAGAAAGCAGATTTTGTGCTTCCGTGATGCCGCTGGGTTCGATCCGCAGAATATAGGTCAGCGGGCGGGTCACAACACCGTAGTAACCAATGAGCAGGATCATCATGAACAAGCTGCCCAGACATCCGGAGCTGGGGTTAATCCCCTCCTCCTTATAGAGCTTGTTCTGCTCTTCCTGCATACGGGTCGGATTGTTTGCAAATGATTTCTTGATCTTTTCCAATTTCTTGGAAAGCAAACTCATTCGCGCCTGATTCATCTGCGTTTTATAGGTTGCAGGAAGCGTCAGCAGTTTGATGACTGCCGTACATAAAATAATAGAAATTCCATAGCTGTGCACCACCTGATAAGCGAGGTACATGATCCAGCCAAGGAGCGTTGCAATCAAATTCAAGCGTGTTTCCTCCGTTCATGGAAACTTTCATATAAAATTGTCAAGACTTGCTCCGCCACTTGGTGCGGCTTGCAAGTAACCATCCGTATTCCAGCCCATGCACCTGCGCGGGTGAAAGCGGATCCGGCTGCGGGATCTTATGTCTGCCAAACAAATCAAATTGCAGCGGGACGGGATCCCATCCGCCCTCAGAAAATGGATTACAGCGCAGGATCCGCAGAAACCCAAGCCATGTACCGCCCAGAATGCCGAACCGATCAATTGCATCCAGTGCATAACGGGAGCAACTCGGACGATACCGGCAGACCGCGGGAAAATGCGGCGAGATATGTTTTCGATAGAAACGGATCGGAGCTGTATAAATGGTTCGAAGCAGTCTCATACCGGTACAGGATCGGCAGACTGCCTGCGTTTACGGTCTTTTTTGGCATTTTGCGCATTGGTGATCTCTCCGCGAAAGACCCCGATACAGTGTTTTACGCCGCGTGTACAGAACGCCTCTGTCAAAACGGCAGAGGATTGTTCCGGAAGAAAACTTCTTGCGACCACAACAATATCCAGACCGATCGGGAGCATCGGCTCAGCGATCGTATAAGCCGCACGGATGATCCGTTTGGCACGATTCCGGTGCACCGCATTCCCGACCTTTTTCCCGGCAGTAATGCCGAGCCGGTTACACGGGAGCTGATTGACGCGGACATAAAGCAATGCCCCGCCCAAAGAACAAAACGCGCCGGTGCGATAAAGCCGCTGAAAATCGGCGTTCCGGTTCAGCATATGTGTAAACAGCATTTCCATCACTCCAATACAAATCAGCGGATCGGATAAGAAAACCGGTCAGCACAAGCAATTTTCAGCCGCTGCCGCCGGTATTGCTTTCCTAGTAAAAAAGGACCACAATTTCTTGTGGCCCTTTCCATTGTCGTATCGATCAATAGGTCAGTTTTGCACGACCCTTTGCGCGGCGGCGAGCCAGAACCTTACGACCGTTTGCGGTTGCCATACGCTTCCGGAAGCCATGCTCCATCTTGCGGTGCCGCTTCTTCGGCTGATATGTTCTCTTCATGGAAATCGTCACTCCTTTTCTTTCGTATCATCATGCTGCACAGATGCACAGCAATCATTGACAGGAACTTGATCGCAGAGGGTACAAGAAAATACAAAAACCCCTGCAAGATTTGATTATACAGGAAAAACGGCAGAAAGTCAAGAGGACGGGCTGATATTTGTATAGAATGACAAAAACGCAATTTCAGCCCGTCTTCTTATATGCAAGATAGCGCAAGTTTATTCTTTTTCCAAGAGCGTCTTTTGCTGCATCCGATGTGTGCGGATATACTGTTCCAATTCTTTTGCCGTCATGGGATGACCATAGAGATAGCCCTGCGCATAATCACAGCCGGCAGCGCGAAGCTGTTCTGCCTGCTCCGCTGTTTCCACACCCTCTGCAATTGTGTGTATCTGCTTTGATTTTGCGATTCGTGCAACGGAATGCACGATCTCCTGCACGACCGGATCATCTTTCATATGCATGACGAAAGAGCGATCGAGCTTCACCATCGTAAACGGCAGCCGCTGCATATAGCTCAGCGAGGAATAACCCGTGCCGAAATCGTCCATTGCGATCCCGATGCCTGCCTTGCGAAGTGCCTGCATCCGGTCAATTGCGAGATCAATGTCCTTCATCGCAAGTGATTCGGTCAGTTCGATCTCCAGCACAGAGGGATCCAGCCCGTTTTTATACAGCGCATCGAGGATCTGGTCGCAGATATTCTCCTGATAGAAGTCTGTGCTGCTGAAATTCAGCGACATCCGGACTTCCGGCAGCGCCATCATGCGCCACAAACTGAGCTGTCTGCACGCTTCATAGAGCACAAAGCGTGTGATCTGGGTAATAAGCTGCGATTTCTCTGCGATGGGGATAAACACACTTGGAGAAAGCAGATTGCCGGAAGGCTGTTTCCAGCGCACCAGTGCTTCCACACCGATCATTTCGCCGGTATCCAGTGCAACTTTCGGCTGATAATACAGCACCAGCTCGCCGCGCATGATCGCATCAGAAAGCTGTGTTTCCAGATTGCTCTCTTGTATAATAGTATCGTGCATCGCCGGTGTATAGCGCCGCACGGAGCCGAGTGTTTCGCTTGCAGAGGAAAGTGCAAATTCCGCATGTTCCAGCACTTCTTCGAAGGAACTGCCGTCAGCCGGCAGTTTGGCATAACCGGCAGAGCAGGTCAGTGACAGATTGGAAAGCGGCCCGACCGCTTTTGTCCCCAGCATCCGCTGAATGCGGGCAACGACGGTTTCCGGCAGTGTATCATCGCCGGTATCCCGCAGGATGAGCGCGAAATTATCGCCGGAGATCCGCGCACCGAATCCGCCGAGGCTCAATTGTGCGATCATCACGCCGGCAAAGCTCCGCAGCAGATCATTGCCGACCGTATAGCCGCAGGAATCATTGATGAGATGGAACCGGTCGAGATCCATCACGATCACCCAATAGGAAAGATTCAGTTCCTGCGTGCTTTGGAACAATTCCTGTCCCATCAGCATGAGCTTGTTCCGATTGGAAATACCTGTCACGGCATCTTCATACGCAATTTTTTCGATCATTGCGTCTTTTTCTTTTTCCTTGGTAATGTCAATCACAGAGCCGCCGACGATCAGCCGTCCGTTACCGGCATGCTGTGTTGCCTTGAACCGATAGGAAAACCAGCGATACTGCCCATCGGCAGCGCAAAGACGCAATTCCACGACATCAGGTTTCCCGACATAATCCCGCATATGATTCCGCATCTTCGCCACATGATTGTCAAACACGACCTGATCCAACGGGTAGACCTTTTTCTGCAATTCGGAAACGGTCACGAAATCGCCGGTCAGACCGAGCATTTTCCGCAGCTTTTCGGATGGAAACAGCCGCGGATTCCCCTGCTCGATCAGCAGCAATCCGACATCCATCATTTCCATCATCAGATTATGTTTTCCCTCAGAAGCATTCAGTCTGCGGGATGCCTGTTCCAGTTCCGAGCGCATCATGCGCAGATCGGCAAGGTCTGTGCCGATGGAGATCAGCCATGTCACGCCGTCAGCATCCGTTTCAACAGAAGCCGTATTCCAGATCAGGTCATGCTTTGCACCGGAAGGGGCAGTAAAGGCATATTCCAGATTCCTTGTCAGCACAACTTCCCGGATATCCGCATCCTGCATTTCTTTTTTTCCAAAGAACATCGGCACGACCAGCTTCGCATTGAAATCTTCCCGCATCTTCATTTCGGCAAGCTGCATCAGCGTATCATTCAGCACAACTTCTGTGAAATTATCATTCCAGAGCATTGCCGGTGCGCTGAGATTCTTTGTCAGATAAAGCAGCCGTTTTTTGGCAGCTTCGCGCTTTCGCCGGGATGCATGTGCCCGTCTCTGAATGGAGATCATGCTGATGATGACTGCAAGCAGGGCATACGAATTAAAAATGATGTAAACCAGACCGCCGTTTTCCCGATGGAAAAATGCATACACCATGACGACCAGTGTGACAAGCACCAGAATGACATAAGCCATATTTTTCAGATGGTCATGCTGTTTCATAGCGATCCCCCCCTTTTGTCACAAATTCGGTTCCCGTTCCCGCAATCACAATGCGAATTCTGTTTTTATTGCTCCGCATACTATTATTATACCAAAATGAAATATAAATGTCAATGTATTTTCGTGAAAAACGAAAAATCTTTCCGCATGGATTTCACAGAAAATTCACATCTTTATGGTAGAATAAACTATAATCATGTACCGCAGCAAAAGCGGCTCCGGCAAAACAGAAAGGATCTTAACCCATGAGATTATTGATTGTTGACGATGAAGCGAACATCCGCATGATGATCCGCGAATATGCGGAGCTTGAGGATTTCGAAGTAGACGAAGCAGCAGACGGCATGGAAGCTGTGAATAAAGCAAAAGCACAAAAATATGACCTTATCATCATGGATGTCATGATGCCGCGCATGGACGGTTTCTCCGCATGCGAGGAGATCCGGAAAACACAGTCCACCCCGATCATCATGCTTTCTGCGCGTCATGAGGAATATGACCAGCAATACGGCTTCAAACTGGGCATTGATGATTATGTGGCAAAACCCTTCTCCCCAAAGCTCCTGATGGCGCGTGTGCAGGCGGTGCTGCGGCGAACTGCCGATACACAGACCCAGACTGCCGACCGCATCCAGTTCGAAGGACTTGAGATCGACATGGCAGGCAGAGAGGTCTATGTCAACGGACAAAAAGTCTCCATGACCCCGAAGGAATATGAACTGCTCTTTTATCTGGTCAAAAACCGCAATATTGCCCTGACAAGAGACAAACTGCTGGAAGAAGTCTGGGGATATGATTTCTTCGGCGATGACCGCACCGTTGATACACATGTCAAGATGCTGCGCAACAGCCTCGGAGAATACCGGAAGTTCATTGTCACATTGAGAGGAATGGGATATAAGTTTGAAGCTTAAAAATCCGTTTGATTTCCGGCATCGGAACAGCATGCGCATGAACATCTGGTTCTGGTTTATGGAGTTCGTGCTGCTGACGTTTCTCCTTTTGTGGGTATGTCAGGTGCTGTTTCTGCAAAATTTTTATGACCGCATGAAAACGCGGGATATCATCCGGCTTGCAGATAAAATGGTCACGCAGTATCAGACCGGCGATTACAAAGCCGAATTTCTGGATTATGCCATCCGGAATGACCTCTGCATCGAAGTGCTCGATAAATATGAACGTGAAAAATTCCCGCAGCATATTATGGGCGGAAGCTGCTTTATCCACGGTTATAACAACCAGCTCCGCGCCATTGTAGACGAACTGAAACAGGATTCAGACGGCACCATTTATTTCAAAGCCACCCATCCGGTCACAAATGTGGAAGTGCTTGTTTATGCGCAGGTGATCGGTTCCACGAGCTTTCCGGAAGGCTATCTGATCCTGAACACCCCGCTGAAACCGGTCACGGCAACGGTCAGCATCATCCGGCGGCAGCTCATAATTATTACAGTCATCCTGCTGCTTGTCGCCATTATCATTACATCCATCGTTTCCGACCGCCTTTCCAAACCGATCGTGCGTGTCACAAAGGATGCCGAGCAGCTTGCACACGGCAAATATGATATCAAATTTGACGGCAGCGGCTATGACGAAGCGGAACGTCTTGCAGAAACGCTGACCTACGCAAGCCATGAGATCAACCGCGTTGACCGCATGCAGCGGGATCTCATCGCCAATGCATCGCATGACCTGCGCACGCCGCTGACCATGCTGAAAGGCTATGCCGAAATGATCCGTGATATTTCCGGTGACAATCCGGAAAAGCGCAACAAGCATTTGCAGGTCATCATTCAGGAAACAGACCGCTTGCAGGCACTGGTCAATGATATTCTGGATCTTTCCAAGCTCGAAAACGGCAGAATGACCCTTGCCGTCACAGAGTTTGATATGGAGCAGCGCCTGACCGAGATTACAGAGCGTTACCGCGGACTCAGCGAATTCTCCGGCTATCACTTCTCGCTGGAAACAGACGGCGAAGCAATGGTAAGCTGTGATGCCGGAAAGATCGAACAGGTCATCTGCAATCTCATCAACAATGCGGTCAATTACACCGGCGAAGACAAGCAGGTATTTATCAAAATGGAGCATCGGCCGGAAGGCATCCGCATTTCTGTAAGGGATACGGGCGAAGGCATGGATCAGGAAACGCTCTCCCGCATCTTTGATAAATATTACCGCAGTGAAAATTATAAGCGTTCGGTCATCGGCACAGGACTGGGACTTTCGATCGTAAAAGCGATCCTGCGCCTGCATGACTATGCATTCGGCGTAGACAGCACCATTGGTGTTGGCTCAACCTTCTGGTTTATCATCCATGATGCAGAGCAGGATGCACAATGATCCTGACATCCGCCCTGCAAACGATCATTTGGAAAGTGGTGATATCATATGGCATCTATCACACCGGATATGCAGCTTGCACAGGCACTTGCACGATACAGCGACTGGTGGGTCATGCGGGATCTGCTGATCCCCGCGGACGAAAACCACACCATGCATATGGATTTTCTGGTCGTATC
>DMBA01000265.1 GCA_003446315.1 Ruminococcus sp.
TACATGTTCCCGAAAGCCCACGCCGCTGCATATGTTACCGCGGCGATCAAACTCGGCTGGTTCAAACTCTATAAGCCGCTGGAATATTATGCCACCTACTTCTCCGTGCGCGGCGGCGACTTCGATGCTGCCCTTGCCGTTGAGGGCATTGATGCCGTGCGCAATAAGATCATTGAGCTGAATAACAAGGGCAAGGAGCGCAGCAAGAAAGAAACGGATCTGCGTGATATTCTGATGATCGTCAATGAAATGATGTCCCGCGGATACACCTTCCTGCCGGTTGACCTCAAACGCTCCCACGCCCGTGATTATCTCATTGAGGACGGAAAACTCCGGATCCCGTTTGCCGCAATCGACGGCATCGGTGAAAAGGCTGCCGATAAACTCTATGAAACTGCACAAAACGGCGATTTCATCTCTGTGGATGAGTTCCAGCAGCTTTCGGGTGCATCAAAGGCGACAATTGAAGCACTCGATGCGCTCGGTGCACTCGGCAATCTCCCGAAATCCAATCAGCTTTCGCTGTTCTGAATCAGGGTGATTTTGCCGCGTCAAAAACGACAATAGAAATGCCGGTTGCTGCTTCTGCTTTGGGAAATCTTCCGAAATCCAGTCGCTGCATACCGTTCAGGCTTGACTTTTTTATGATAATATGGTATCATGTTATCATGTTAGCACGCTAAAGTGAATCAGAAAGGATGAATGTTATGTTCTGGGATCGCATCGCCGGCATCTACAATCTCTTTGAAGATGTCTATAACGGAAAAGTCAATCAGTCCGTCAGCGCCGCTGTCGCTTCGTTTATCCATTCCGATGACATTGTGCTGGAATGCGCCTGCGGAACCGGTCTGCTCACAAAAGCGATTGCACCGCACTGCAAACGCATCCTCGCAACCGATTTCTCCGGCGGCATGCTCCGCCAAACTGCAAAAAATTGCGCAAAATATCCGAATGTCACCATCCGGAAAGCCGATATCACCGCGCTCAAATGCAAAGACAGCCGCTTTGACAAGGTCGTTGCCGGCAATGTCATTCACCTGCTCGATGATCCGCAGGCTGCGCTCAAAGAGCTTTCGCGTGTCTGCAAGCCGGACGGCACCATCCTCATTCCGACCTATATCAATCAGCAGAATACCGGAAGCCCCACATTGTCCGTCAGACTCATCGGGAAAGCCGGTGCGCATTTCAAACAGCAGTTTACCTTCGAAAGCTATCAGCAATTCATCCGGGATGCCGGCTTCCCTGATGCCGCATTCTCTATGATCGCAGGCAGAGTGCCCTGCGCAATTGCTGTGATCCCCAATCAGAAATAAACCGACAAGGAGTTTTTTCATGAATAAATATGACCGCATTACGCCGGAAGGCACAAGAGATGCGCTGTTCGCAGAATGCACCCTGCGCAGACAGCTCGAAAACCGTCTGCACGGGCTGTTTACCGCGCGCGGCTACAGCGAGATCATCACCCCGACACTTGAATTCTATGATGTGTTCAACCGCGATGCACAGCCCTTCCCGATGGAGAAAATGTATAAACTCACCGACTCCAAGGGCAGACTGATGGTGCTGCGTCCGGATAACACTGTTCCGATCGCCCGCGTCTGCGCGACCCGCCTGCGCAATGCAGCACTCCCCCTGCGTCTTTGCTATCACCAGAGCATTCACATGATTTCGCCTTCGCTCAAGGGCAGAGATGACGAGATCTCACAGGCTGGCATTGAACTCATCGGCTCCGATTCCCGTATGGCGGATCTCGAAGTCATTGCAGCGGCTGTGGACGCTTTGCAGGCTTGCGGTGAGGAATATACGCTGGAACTCGGCAATGCTGCTTTCTTCCGTACCCTCATGCAGCAGCTCCCCGCTTCCGAAGATGTCAAGGATACCGTCCGCGACTGCATTGAAGCGAAAAATTATCCGGCGCTCAACGATCTGCTCGATGCAATGCCTGAATCCGATACCACAAAAGCGCTCCGCATGCTGCCCAGACTGTTCGGCGGCGAGGAAGTATTTGAAAAGGCAAAAGCCATCTTCGGCGGCGCTCCCTTTACCGATCTGCTGGACGATCTGCACGCGCTTTGGAGATCGGTTGCACAGTTCGCCGGCGCGGAGCGCGTGACCGTCGATCTCGGCATGATGCACCGCACCGATTACTATACAGGCATGATCCTGCGCGGCTATCTCTCCGGCTACGGCGAGGAGATCCTCTCCGGCGGCAGATATGACAAGCTGCTCGCAGAATTCGGCTACGATGTTCCCGCAACCGGTTTTGCTGTCAATATTGATGCTGCTGTGAAAGTTCTCAGCAAACAGCATCCCGATCTGCCGGCAAATCAGCCCGTCAGCAGCGTGCTCATCTGGGCTGCAAAGGGCTGTGAAGCAGATGCTGTGGAAGCAGCCGGAAATCTGCGCAGCAAAGGGCTTATCGTGGAGCACTCCCTCTCCGAAACCCTCGAAGATGCACAGAAATATGCTGCTGAGCACGGGATTGACAGCGTGCTGCCCATTGAGATCTCCAAGCAGCAGATCAACAACGGAAAGGAAGTGTGAACCATGCAGAGACCGATTCGTATTGCACTGACCAAAGGGCAGTCTCGAAAAGGACACCGTCGGGATGTTTGAGCAGCTCGGACTCGACTGCACCGCCGTCCGCGAGAAGGGCAGAAAGCTGATCCTTCCGGTCGGCGACGGCAGCATTGAGGTCGTGCTTGCAAAGGCGAATGATGTCATCACCTATGTCGAACACGGCGTCTGTGATCTCGGCGTCGTCGGCAAGGATACCATTCTCGAAATGCAGGGCAAATTCTATGAGCTGCTCGATCTCGGTTTCGGGCGCTGCAAATTTGCACTCGCCGTCAAAAAAGGTACGGATTTCTATTCCGGCTACGGCGTGAAAACCATCGCTTCCAAATATCCGAATGTCACCCGCCGCTTCTTTGAAGCAAAGGGCATGGATGTCGATATCGTGAAAATTGAAGGCTCTGTGGAGCTCGCTCCCCTGCTCGAACTCTCCGACGGCATCGTGGATATCGTTGAGACAGGCACAACACTGAAGGAAAACGGTCTGGAAGTTTACGAAGATGTCTGCGGCATTTCCGCAAGACTCATTGCAAATACCGTCAGCATGAAGCTCCGCCAGAATGAACTGGAAGCGCTTATTTCGAAGATTGAAAGTTATTTTGAAGCAAAGAAGTAATCAGAAAAGGAGTCGATATTATGCAGATCATTCGCTGCAACGGCAAAGATGAAGCCGCTTTCTTTGAACAGCTCCGCAGCCGCAGTGCTGCACCCGATCCGAAGGTCGTCGAAACGGTCACAACGATTCTGAACGATGTCCGGACAAAGGGCGATGAAGCGGTTCGCGCCTATACAGAAAAATTTGACGGCAAGTGCCCCGATTGCTTTGAGGTCGATGCCGATACCATCTCCGATGCACTGGAAGCTGCCGATCCGAAATTCGTTGAGGCACTGCTCAATTCCATCGAGAATATCTCTGATTTTCACAACCGCCAGAAGGAACAGGGCTTCTGCAATACCCGTCCTGACGGCGTGATTCTCGGTCAGCGTCTGCGCGGACTGGAGCGTGTCGGTCTGTATGTTCCGGGCGGCACGGCTGCTTATCCCAGCTCCGTTCTGATGAATGCAATTCCCGCAAAGATTGCCGGTGTCAAGGAACTGATTATGGTCACTCCGCCCGCAAAGGACGGCAAGCCGAATCCCGATATCCTCGTAGCTGCATCACTTTGCGGCGTTGACCGCATTTTCCTGATGGGCGGCGCACAGGCTGTTGCTGCACTTGCATACGGCACGGATACCATTCCGCGCGTGGATAAGATCGTTGGCCCGGGCAATATTTTCGTTGCAACTGCAAAGCGTCTGCTCTACGGTGTTGTCGATATTGACATGGTTGCTGGGCCGAGTGAAGTGCTCGTCATGGCAGATGATACTGCAAATCCGAAGTATGTTGCTGCCGACCTGATGTCACAGGCAGAACACGATAAACTCGCTTCTGCGATTCTCGTCACAACCTCTGAGCGCGTGGCTGAGGAAACACAGAAGGAATTTGTCCGCCAGA
>DMBA01000114.1 GCA_003446315.1 Ruminococcus sp.
TTCATCCTCAATATAGCCCTTGCCGTACAGCACGATATTTCTGTCACCGAGTGTCAGGGGCAAACCATCCGGACAAATATTCTGCACAATGGTCGTCAGCTCCGGATGTGCCTGACACAGTGCATGTACAAAATTCTTCTTTGCAGGCAGCATTGCAGATGCCGTTACAAGCACCAGCATCACCTGCCCTGTTGCAGCAGAGGTGCGGATCAGTGTATGACGCAGCAATCCGGTTCCGGTGCGCAGATCATATGGCTGGATGCGGAATGTGCGCATGCATGCTTTGACCGCCTGTACGATCGGCGCTGCATGGACATCTTCCAGCATGCAGTCATCCACTGTGACCATCTTTTTTCCGGATGACTGAAAAATGCCGGAAATGATCTTGCCGGAACGGTCAGTGCCGTATATATTCTGTACTTTGCAGCGATAATGATAGGGCGTATCCATGCCGATGATCGGCTGCACATTGGCGAATTTCGCTAGCATACGCTCTGCTTTTTCCTGTTTTCGCTGAAGCTGTGCAGCATAGGATTCCTGAAGCTGACATCCGCCGCAGCGTTTGAAGCAGCGGCATATTTTTTCACCGCTGTTCGGATCCGTTTTGATTTGTTGATGCATATTTGATTCCTTTCGGGTTCTGCACGATCCGCATGCAGCGGCGTACTGTCTTGTCTTTTCTGTGTATGTCTATTAAACCACAGATCGCTGAAAAAGTCAAGCCCCAAGGTTTTCATCTTGACAAACTTCACAGAATGCATTATAATAGATGTAAATATTGGTATGATCGTATCCGGATTCAGGATGTATCCGCTTCCGATTGAAAGGAGCACTTGTATATGAAAGTTTTGTTTTCCACTGTTAATGATACAGATTTGAATGAATTGCAGACAGGCTGCGCAGTTGAAAGCACATTGCTGCAAATCTGCCGCACGGAACAGCCCGATCAGATCTATCTCTGGATGCAGACAGAGCATGCAGAAAATGTGTCCGCACTGCTTGCTGCTTATTGCAATACAGCCGCACCGGAACGCACGGTGGATATCCAGACGGCACCTTTTCCGGCAGATGATTTTTCTGAATCCGTTCGTTCGCTGCTGACGATGTTTCAGACCGAACAGCCGGACGCTGAGATCCTTGTGAATCTGCTTGCGTGTGATCCTGTTTTTGCTGCCGCGATGCAAAATGCGGCAGCCGGTTCTGCACAAAACATCCGGATCATGGCTGATGCACAGCCTGCATCGGCTCCGGTTCAGCTTACAAAACCGCAGCCCGCAGAGATTGCAGCACCGGCAGACAATACTGAATTGAAACGAAACATGCTGAAAGAGATCTTGTTTTCGCTGCTCGATCAATATGAATATACAGCCGCATTGCAGATCTGCAAAACAAATCCTGAGCTTGTTCCGCAGCAGTTCACAGATCTGCTGACTGTGACAGCTCTGCGCAGTCAGGGACAATTTGCAGCAGCGCTCCAGCAGAATACCGCATGCAATACCGGTTCAAAGGCTGCATTCGGGACGCATCTTGCTGAGTATTATCTGCTGCTGGATCTTGCCGTGAAAAAGAAGCAATACAGTGCATTTTTGCACAGTGTCACGCCGCTGGTGATCGAATTGATGATCCTTGCATTGCAGAAGCTGTTCCAGATGGATGTCACACAATATATGATCTATGCATCCAGAAAATGGGATGAAAACAAGCTGGTGCTCGCACAGCTTACCGGGAAATTCAGCGAATCTTATACCTATCATACCAAACCGAAGCCCTGCAAGGTCGGCGGTTTTGTCACAACGGTGCATCTTTCCAATCTGATGGAAAATCTCTCTGTTCCCAAGCGGGACGGCAATCTGATCCTGGATAATCTCAAGCTGCGGCAGGATACGGAGATCAAAATGCAAACCCTTGCCAAGCATACGCTGCGCGGTGTGACGGCAGAAGATATCCAGAAAGCGTGTACCCGTACACCGGAAGAATTGCTGCAAATGGTTTGCAATTATGCCAGAAACTATACCGATCTTGCGCTGGATGATGCTTATGTCAATACCTATCAGACGCTCAACAGCGAATTGAAAGCAATGATTGCATAATACAAAAGCAGGTATGCCGATTGTGTCGGGATACCTGCTTTTTCAGTATTTATTTTTTGGAATCCGGACGATCTGCACACGAATCAGGCGTTTTTTCATCATTCGCATTGTCCGGATCCGTTTGTTTCTGTTCATCCAGATAAAGCGCATAAAGCTGCTGCATGCCACTCAGTTCATAGCGGATCAGCTCATTCTTTCCAAGAGAGCCGCGGCTGGTTTTATATGCGCAATCAGAAACAATATGCAGCTCTGATTGATGCATACGGAATTCACTTTCAAACAATACCGAACCCCATGGGATATGATAATCGCTCGTCACGATTACGGCAGTGTCTACCTGCGGGTAGTCTTCCGCGAGGATCTGATAGGAAAAAGCAGCGTTCTCCGCAGTTGTCAGGGATGCATCTTCGATAATCAGGCGGTTCTTTTTCAGTCCGTGCGCAACCAGCCACTCCCCCATCATACCGGCTTCTGTAGCTTCGTGATTGCGTGCAGCAGTTCCGCCGCCCGTACACAGCACATATGCATTGCTGTATTGTTTTGCGCAGGATAATGCCGTTTCCAGCCGTCCGATCAATTCTTTTTGCATCGAGCCGTCTGCATTGAGCTGAAAGCCCAGCACGATAATACAAAGCGTGTCTTCCTTTGGCAGATCATCCGGCAGTTTTTTTGTCCGGATCTCCATTTCATCATTGGCATACGTCCAATATTGCATGATGCCTTCCCAGATTTTTCCCTGTTCCGGATCTCCTTTTTGAATATCGCCCAGCAGCGAAGTATATTTTTCGGTTTCCTTGCCGTTGTTTTGTCCGTAATCTGCGATCAATTCCTGTACCATCGGGCTGACATCAAATACAGGCGGTTTGGGCTCCGGTACCTGTTCCGGCGCTGCACAGCTCACCAGATTGCATGCAGCAATCAGATACGATAGCAAGACTTCAGTCATGTTCTTCATAATTATCCACTCCGTTTTCTGTTTCTGCTATATCTCATCTTTTCTGATAATATGATACTCCAAACTTTGGGTTTTGTCAATCTTTTGCTGCAAAAAAATCCGAACCAGCAGAAATTTGCACATGAAAATGATAATTAAACATTGCATTCTTCCTGTGCCTGTGATATAATAAAGACACATAGATTCATATAAATGGAGAGATGTTTATGAAATGGATCCCGGCATTATTCAGTGTGATCTGTCTGACCGGCGCGGTCTGTGTATCTGCCGAAACAACGGCTGCTTCCGGTGATTTAGACGGCAGCGGCAAAACGGATTCCGCAGATGCAGCGATGCTTGCTTCCTATCTGACCGGCGAGACAAACAGCATTTCCGATTATCAGGCGGCAGATCTGAATGCAGACAGCAAACTGAACGCGGTTGATCTCACATTGCTGAAACGACTGGCTGTCCCGCAGACACAGTGGATTCTTGAACCGAAAGGCACGATACATACCGGAGAAGCCACTTTTTACGGCGGCGGATATGAGGGCGGCTGTGCCATGCTTGATCCGGTATCCCGCGATTATTGGATCACTGCGCTGAATCTGCCGGATTATAATAATGCAGAGCTTGCCGGCGCTTATCTGGAAGTCACCGGTGAACTCGGTACCATCAATGTATTGGTCACCGATCTGCTGCCGGAAGGAAAAAAAGGCGACCTGGATCTATATGTGGATGCGTTTCCGCTGATTGCACCGGCTGAAAAAGGTCGTGTGCCGATCTCATGGCGGATCCTGCCGCTGGATTCCGCAGACGATGCACCGATGTCATATAAATATAAAATCGGTTCATCGGCTTTTTGGTGTGCCGTTCAGGTGCGGAATCACCGCTATCCGATCGAAACACTTGAGGTTTTGAATGAAGACGGCGAATTTGTTTCATTGCCGCGCAGAAACTTCAATTATTTTGAAGCGCAGTCCGGATTGGGAGAAGGCCCGTTCACATTCCGGATCACGGATATTTACGGACAAACCGTCATTGATGAAAATATTCCGTTTACACCGGATGAAATTGCGGAAGGACATGCACAGCTTCCTTTGTAATGAAAACCATCAAAGCAAGACGCGAAAAACACTCGTGTCTTGCTTTTTTTGTGCGGCATAGATGTACAGACGGCAGCGTTTCTGCCCTTTTGCATAATTATGAATGAATTGTTTTGTTTATATGAACGAAATATGAATAAGCTGTTGACAATATGTGAAATTTGGTGTATAATGAATACAGAAAACACAAAAGTATCCCAGTGAAACACAGCATCGTGCACAAATTCGTCCATAGTGCGATTGTGTTATGCGATCCGGAGAAAGTGAGGTATATGATGGAGTATTCGAGCCGGGAAATTATGGATCAGATCATGGCAATGGAATATCTGCTGCCGAAACAAGAGGAATTGATACAGATGCTGACTGTCAGAAAATTTGCACCGGTCTGTGTTGCGCAGCAGGAATCCGCAGATTTCGTGACCGGAAACATGACCCAGTTTTTACGGTTCCTGCGCGTCAATCATATCAAGGCGGTTCTTTACAGCTACCGCTACTATGCCGAGCAGGATCTGGAAGCAAAGTTTCAGTTGGAAGACGGCGAAAAAGCATTGTTTTTCAATTTGAACCAAGCGTCCGAAGAAAACCGGTATCGGCTGCAGGCACGCTCCTATCGTTTGCAGCGACCGGAAGAATCAGATTACAGTCACTATCTGCGCTTTGTCAAATTCATCCGTGATACAGTTGATCTGCGGCACCCGAAAGAAATGCGGCTATACGGCATTTGTCAGGGGCGTGTGCTCGCCTGCCAGTGTGCAGATGCGTGGCTCGACCGGCTGATGATTCCGGATGGGCAATTCATCCGGAATTATGCGATGCAGTATAATCTCGGTGCCGGTGATCTCACGTTCCGGTTCCATTAAATCCAAAACAGCCCGAAGACGGACATTTCAAATATCGTCTTCGGGCTGTTTCTTCCGGATCATCAGAATCCAAATGATATATGCGGTTCCGGCCGGATCGTTGAACCGTCCGTTGTAAACAAAATTGTTTCATCCAGATCGGTGCGATAAACCGTGCAGCCGGCTGCGACCAGTCGTTCCAGACATTTCTGCGCCGGATGACCATAGTCATTCAATGCGCCGCAGGAGATTGCTGCAAATTCCGGCTGAACTGCCGAAAGAAATGCTTCACCGGATGAAGAATTACTGCCGTGATGCGACACTTTCAGGATCGTTGCAGGCTGTAGGAATCCTGCTTCCAGAAATGCAGATTCGCCGTCTTTTTCCAGATCACCCGCCAGAAACATACTGACATCTCCGCAAGTGATCCGGCAGCCGAGCGAACAATTGTTCAGATCTTCAAACTGTTCGTTTCCGACACAGAGAAACTCTATTTCTGCGCATCCGAAGGACACGGTATCATGACATTGGGGGATCCTGACAGGAATATGATGCTTTTGTGCGGTTTCGAGCACATGTATATAAGAACCGGTTGTCGGGATCAGTGCATCCGGAATATCCGGAAAATACAGCGCCTGCACCGGGATCTCATCCAGAACCGGAGTCAGCCCGCCGACATGATCCGCATGCGGATGCGAATTGATGACAGCATCCAAAGAACGCACATGCAGCGATTTCAGCATATGGAGCAAGCGATATCCCTGCTCGGCATCACCGCCGTCCACCAAAACAGCATGGTCTTGGGTTTGCAGCAAAACCGCGTCGCCCTGACCGATATCCAGCACATAAATGCACAGTGTTTCGGAATCCGGCGCTTGCTGTTTGGGCTGGGTCAGAATCCAGAGCACGATGCTCGCTGCAAGGACGCAAATACCGAAAAGAATGAGAAACGGCATTTTTTCGCGCATACGATCCCAGCGGCTTTGCCGTTTGAGCCGATGATATTTTCGATCAATCGAATGAACGGAATTCTTGCGCACAGGCATATTCAGCGATTGTCAACGGCTTCCGGATAGAGATCATGATGCGTGAGCCGATCCCATGCAACCTGTTCCCATTTTGTCCCCGGCATACCGTAATTGCAGTACGGATCAATGGAAATGCCGCCGCGCGGGAGAAATTTTCCCCAAACCTCAATGTAAGCCGGTTCCATCAGTTTGATGAGGTCGTTCATGATAATATTCACGCAGTCCTCATGAAAATCGCCGTGATTGCGGAAGCTGAACAGATACAGCTTCAGCGATTTGCTCTCAACCATTTTCACGCGCGGTACATAGGAAATATAGATCGTTGCAAAATCCGGCTGACCGGTGATCGGGCAAAGACTCGTAAATTCCGGACAGTTGAACTTGACAAAATAAGCCCTGTCCGGATGCTTGTTCTCAAATGTTTCCAGCACAGAAGGATCATAGTCCTGCGGATATTTGGTGTGCTGATTTCCCAGCAGGGTCATGCCCTCTTTTTCACGTTCACGCATCGTGATTCTCCTTTTCATATTTCATATATTCAACCTTATGCATTCTGATGATCCAGATACGCTTTTGCCGCATCTCTGACCGCCGGATCTGCTGCAACATGCGCTGCGGCACTTTTCAGTGCAGAAATGCATTCTTCTTTGTACTGCCCGCCGTTGATGCAGCGGTTCAGCATCCAGAGTGTGTGTATGGCAGGTGTCCGCCTGACAGAAGCGATCAGCAGCGGAATATAATCCGGATAAAACTGCTCCACAAACCGCACCACAGCCCCCGGCATCCCGAAATCATCCAGCGGGTGACGCTCCATCAATAAGAGCAGATCTTCCACAACCGCAAAGCCCGCACCCTCTGCTGCTATTTCATCCATGATTTCTTCGGATTCCAATTCAAAATCATCCGAACCGATCAGACATTCCAGATCCTGATGGATCAGATAATACAGCTTTGTCCATTTTCGCATAGCATCGCCACTGATATCCGGCGAGATTTTTCTCCGGTACAGACTGTCCCAGAAGCAGTCTCCGATCATAAGGGATTCATAATCTTCCGGAAATGCAATTCTGCCGTTGTACAAATCCCACTGAAATGCACTGATTTGCGGTTCTTCACATGCAAATAATTCATAGCAGTACGGATTGATTTCCAGCTCGGCAAGGCTTTTCTTTGTGAATGCTTCAACTGCTCTGCACATTTTATCAAAAGAAGCATACCGGAGTGTTGCTCTGAATGCGCCGTCTGTGCCGTCATAATCAGAATCGTAATCAAGCAGCAGCGTATGATCGTTCAGGACTTTCAGTAAACAGCAGATGCCCTCATACTTCTTCTCGCAGAAAATGACGACCGGCTGCTTTCCGACGGAAATATATCTGAGCAGATCCTGCACTGTCATTGATATCACCTCTGCGTTCTGTTTATGCGTTCAAAGCCGGATCACTGATGCCGTTTGCAGCAAATGCAGCGGCACGGTCGCGGCAGGTGCCGCATAATCCACAGGGCGTATCTCCGCCCTCATAGCAGCTCCATGTCAGCTCATAGGGCACATGCAGACGCAGTCCTTCTGCAACAACATCCGCCTTTGTTTTCCCGACAAACGGTGCTTCAATCCGAAGCTGTTTTCCGCTGCCTAGCCAGATCGCAGTATTCATCGCGTCATTGAAAGCCGTGCTGCAATCGGGATACGCATTGCCTGCTGCGTCATCCGCATGTGCGCCGTAATAAATGACCTCGCAGCCGTGCGAAAGCGCAATACTCGCCGCCGATGACAGGAACAGTCCGTTCCGGAACGGTACATAGGTCGAAACAGGCTTGCCGTCTGTTTCCGCAAGCTGTTCTGCATAGCTTTCCTTCGGAATTTCCGCGTCACTGCCTTTGAGCAGGGAGCAGTCCGAATCTGCAAAAATCTGTGCCAGATCAAGCGTTTGCAGCTTTACGCCGTAATATGACGCAACAGCCTTTGCCGCTTCCAGCTCTTTTGTATGCTTCTGCCCATATGAAACCGACAATGCAAGCACTTCATCTGCGCCGTATTGTTCGATTGCCAGCGCCAGACAGGTCGAGCTGTCCAGACCGCCGCTGAATAAAACCAGAGCTTTCATCACTTGACTCCTTCCGCGATCATGCGCTGCAAATTCCAGTCTTCCCGGAATTTTCCGCAAAATGTCTGTGTTACGGTACGGGCAGAAGCATTCCGGATGCCTCGTGCGGTCATGCAGCTATGTGTACCGGCAATCACGACCCCGACATCCGGTGTTCCGGCAGCATCCATCATGATCTCCGCAATATCTGCTCCAAGACGTTCCTGTAATTGCAGCCGCTTTGCTGCCATATCACAAATGCGGGCGATCTTGCTCAGCCCGATGACCTTCCCCTGCGGCACATACGCGACATTGACCGACATATCATACATCAGAGCAAGGTGATGCTCGCAGTAGGAAAACACCTCAATATCCCGCACAACGACCGGCCCTGCATGTTCGGGTGCAGAAAAGGTTTTCCCGAACATTTCCGCAATTTCATGATTGCTGTAGTTGATGCCGTCGAATACTTCCGCATACATTCTGGCAACACGATCCGGTGTTTCCAGCAAGCCTTCCCTGTCCGGATTCTCACCCAATGCAAGCAAAATGCCGCGGACATGTTCCGCAATTGCTTTTTGGTCGATCATATTATACTCCTCTCGCCATCGGATCCCAAATAAACTTATGAAGCTGCAATTGCAACCGGAAATCGCCCATATGCTCGGCTTTCATGATCTCAACGATCTCTGCCGGATCAATTCTGCCGAATACCGGGCTCAGAAACATGGTACATCGCGGCTGATATTGTGCTGCAATTTCCCTTGCACGAAACACATCTTCTCTTGAACCGCAAACAAATTTGACCGAATCTCCTTCTTGCAGCAGTGCAAAATTTTCTGTGCACATATGCTGTTCCATTTTGCTGGAAGGCAGCTTATAGTCCATTGTAAAAGCAGGTCTGTGTGATGTGCAGAATGCATGCAGCGGAACAGAACCGTTCGTTTCAATTTCTACATGCATTCCCATCAGCAAAAGCCGTTCAATCACATCCTGAATCTGATCCTGCAACAGCGGTTCTCCGCCGGTCAGTGTGACATATTGTACACCGTTTTGCTTTGCCTGCTCTGCGATCGCGGCGATGCGGTTCAGGTCGGCTGTCTCATGCGGTGCATCGTTTCCGCACGCCCATGCCGTATCGCACCAGTCACAGCGCAGATTACAGCCTGCAAACCGCAAAAATAATGCAAGTGCACCGGCATGCAGTCCTTCGCCGTTGATACTGATAAAATGCTCCGCAAGTTTATATACTGCCATCTTGTCACTCCTCGTAGCAGGCACAATTATCCGGCGTTTCATAGACCGTTACCCGAACCACCGGAATCCCCTTTTCTTTCAATGCCTGATAAAATGCTTTCGAAAAATGCTCCGCAGTCGGACGATACGGTACCGCAATCAGCCGGAACCCTTCGTCATGAAGTGCTGCAACGGTCGTTTCTTTCAGCGAGCCTTCTTCATAAATCATCGCATGGTCATAGTCATCCGCAAGTGTGCGAACGGCTGCTTTCAAATCACCGAAGTCGATGACCATGCCGCGTTTTTCGCCTGTTTCCTGTAGAACATTGCTGCCGGCTTCCACCTCGATCACCCAGCGATGTCCGTGCAAATTTGCACATTTTCCTTTGTATCCGGAAAGAAAATGCGCACTGTCAAATGCAGCAGATGTTTTCAATATAAACATGAGAATCCCCCTTTCATTCTAATAAGCCGCACAATTCCTGCACGGAATGCACCGTATGATCCGGAAAAATAGCGATTTTCTGCGGCTTCTGAACAGCATGCAGCCCCTGCCGCATCCATACGGTCTGCATTCCGGTCTGCTGTGCCGGTGCAATATCATTTTCAAGCCGATCCCCGATCATGATGATCTCCTGCGGCGGACAATCTGCTTTTTGACAGGCAAAAGCAAAGAATGCCGGATCCGGTTTTGCATAGCCTTCGGCATCAGAGAGCAGGCAGATCTGAAAAAACCGGAGAATACCGTCCCGCAATAATCTGCGGCGTGTGTCGGCAGGCTGATTTGCCAGAATCCCCAACCGGTATTCTGCGGCGAGTTTTTCCAGCATTTGCGCAGTTCCTGCAAACAAAATCTCTTTGTTCGGATCATAAGGCACGCTCTCTGCTATGCCAAATTGTTCCCTTGCATATGTAAACGGGGACGGTGCAAAATTTGCCGCCCCGCAGCGCATTTGTGCTGTGAAATCTGCTTCGGTTACCGGATATCGGTTTGATGCGAGCAGGCGCTTTATCCGTTCCGCATCGGCAGCAGATTCGTCATAAAGCGTGTTGCCTAAGTCGAAAAAAATCCACCTTTTTTGCATTTTATCCGCCGATCGTGACATTTGCAGACAAATCCGGACGATATTCCGAATAATAAAATCTTTCTGCCGGAAAATATCTGTTTTCATATTTTTTCCGGATTTCGTCCGCATTTCCGATATAAAGATCCCGTTTCAGCACACGCGCCAGCCGTTCCAATTCCGGTACATCCATATATACCATAAAATCAAATACGCCGCGCAATTCCTGCCTTTGCAGAAAGATGCCTTCCGTCAGGATCACGGTATCCGGCTGCACGGAAAGCGCCTGATGGATATAGCAATCGTGCTCTTTATCATAAAGCTCTGCGGTCACTTCTTCATGCGCATGCCGGATCTCCCCGATCAGCTCCAGAAAAGCCGCATATCGCCACTGCAAATGATAATAGCACATCCATTCCGGATAGGACGAATTATACCGGATCGCTTTCACATGAATAAAATCATCTATATGCAGCAGCACTGTGTGCAAACCGTTTCGTTCCAATTCAGCTTGTATTTCTTCTGATATCGTACTTTTTCCGGCTCCGCCCAGACCGTCAATGCCAATGACAGGACATGTTTTCTGCGCTGCAATTGCTTTGACAGCCGATATGATCTGCCGGATCTGTTCTGTTTCCATTGATTCATTTCTCCTAAAAAAAGCCTGTCCGTTTCCAGACAGGCGCATATACTGAATATGTCATGTGCCCGTAGTTTTGTTTAACGACAGGATGGTGCAAACGAACTGTCGCGGATCTCGCAGCCGAAATCTCATTTATATAGTATAGCATGGTTTATGCAAAAAGTCAAGTGATTCCCCTGAAAACCTGTCTTTCAAGTGTGTATGGTATCCTTTTTTAACCGGCAATTCAGCAATATGCACAATCATGCGGAAAATCAATTGACAAATTCAGATAATAATGGTAAAATATAGATATCACAGCCAATCTGTGCTTTATTTTGAGAGGGGAATTATTATGCAAGCTGTAAACAGTAAAAAGAAGAACCCAAGACGTCTTCGGACAGTCGGGATCCTGACGGCAAGCGGGATTCTGCTGCAAACACTATGTGCGATGCCCGTATCTGCGGATGCAAGCGGCTCTTGCGGTGATAATGCCGTGTGGACGCTGACCGGTACCACTTTGAAGATCAGCGGAACCGGTGCAGTCACCAGCACAGCAAGCATCAGCACACAAAGCTCCAATGTAAAGGATGTTGTCATTGAAAACGGCATCACATCCCTGCCGAATAATGCGTTCAATGCATATTCCAAATTGGAAACACTCAAAATGGCTGACAGCGTCACTTCAATCGGCAAATATTTATGCTATAACTGCGGCGCTCTGAAATCTGTCCGGTTTTCGGATAATCTTACGGAGATCCCGGCTTCCAGTTTCTATAGCTGCCGTTCTATGGAGTCTTTGACACTTCCATCCAAACTGACAAAAATCGGAAACAGCGCATTCCAGAATAATATTGCATTGCAGTCCCTGAAACTGCCTGACGGTGTGATTGATGTCGGAAGCTATGCCTTTTATGGCAATAATGTCCGGACACTGGATCTCGGCAAGTCGCTCCAGACGATCGGTGCACATGCATTTGATATGTCCTGTTTTGAAAAGGTGACCATCCCGCCGACCATCGTTTCGATCGAAAATGCTGCAATCGGTCTATACTTCCTGACAGTCGAGTTTCTAAACGGCAGACTGGTCGGCAACTCTTACGACGGCCCCGGAAAAACGACCATTGTCGGTGCTGCCGGAAGTGCGGCGGAAACATATGCCAAATCGGCAGGTCTTTATTTTATTGCGGAAGGCGGCAGCCATACACACACATGGGGTGCATGGAAAACCGAAACCGCAGCAGGCTGTGAAACAGAAGGCAGCCGCGTCCGGACATGTACCGGCTGCGGCGCACAAGAAACTGAAACAATCCCCGCAACCGGTCATAATTTCGGTGAGTGGAAAACCGATATTCCCGTGACTTGTGAAACGAACGGCAGCGAGGCGAGAGTTTGTGCGAACTGCGGTAAGAAGGAAACAAGATTTGTTGCATCTACCGGTCATAAATGGAGTGATTGGTCAGTCACGGTGCAGCCGACTGTCTCGAATGACGGCAAAAAAGAACGTAAATGTGAAAAATGCGGTTCCGTTGAGTCGGAAACGATCCCGAAGCTGATCGGCTACGCCATCACGTTTTCTTGCAGTTCCGGCGGAACCGTATCGACGAAAGATCCCAACCCGATTGAAGCAGGCGGTAATTTCACCATTCAGATCACACCGAATGACGGCTATATGGTGAGCGATATCGTTGTGGACGGCGTTTCGCAGGGCGCTGCTAATTCCTATACACTCAATAATGTCAGTGCACCGCATACCATCTATGTCTCCTTTGTGCCGATTCCTGTTGTTGTAACAAAGAAGTGCGTGCAAATCAATATTGTTCCCCAAAAAGCAGTTTGGTACAGCCATGAAACGGAGTTTTCTCAGAAGGATTTCGTCATTTCTGCTGTCATTTCGGATAACGGAAATCTCACAACGGTTGATATTTCCAATGCGTGCCGTGCAAATGGTTCTCCGCTTTCCCTGACTGCGGACAGAAAATACGGCATCAAAACGGTGACCTTCCAGTATACCGGAAATGACCAGGCTGTTTCGGAATATGTTCAGGCAAATCCGATTCAGGCAGGCATCCCGATCTATATGCTCGGAGATGTCGATCAAAACGGCAATATCGAAGCGAGCGATGCAAACTTTGCACTGAATGTCTATCTGGATTTTATTTTGCAGACCCATGAGACACCGGTCACAGACACACAGTATATGCTCGCTGATGTGGACGGGATCGACGGCGTGACCGCAAAAGATGCCATGTATATTCTGGAATTCTTTGTGGAAGCAGTGAACGGAAATCAGCCTTCCTGGAGCAAGATCATTCCGTCATGAGCAATAATATATACTGACAGCAAAAGGCTGCGTAACCTGATATAATCCCCTTAGAGTAGA
>DMBA01000296.1 GCA_003446315.1 Ruminococcus sp.
GCAAATGCACCCAGAAATGTTCCCGTTACCCATCCGGTTGCAGCGATCAGCGTCATGCCGTACATATATACCGGCACAAGCGGTTCTTCCTGCGCCGCGCATACGCCGAATATTTCATCCGTAATGCCGTATGCAGCAAGCATCCGGTGCGGCAATGTGAACCGTTTGTCCAGTTTTTGCGACAATGACAGCGCCATCAATGCATATCGGATATTGATTGTAAGCTGCACCAGCGCCATTTCTGCAAGGGAACCGCCATGCGCCATCACACCAACGCCCGCTGCCTGTCCTGCGGATGTCAGATTCAGCAGAGAGATCATTGACGCTTCCGTGACGCTCAATCCGCTTTTGACTGCCAGTATTCCAAAGCCAAATGATACCGACAAATAACCCAGTGCGATCGGGATGCCATGCATCAGACCGCGCCGGAATGATGCGCCGTTTCTCATGCACACCCCTGCCCGTTCTTCTTACCAATCATGATCGTGAGCCTCCTATTTGCTTCATTTTAATCTTGTTTCTATGCTGTCTTGTATGGTATCCGTGTGCCGTATTTTGGCATAATGCGGCAGCAGTTCATTCACCTCTGCTGTGATCTGTTCCCCGTCACACGGCGCAGATACATAAATTGCTGCATGGATCTCGCCGCCCTGCGCATATACCTTTGCCTTTGTAATCATCGGATATGCGGCATACTTCGCTTCCAGTTCTTCCGGAAAGACATTTTCGCCGTTCGAAAGCAGGATCATCCGGCGCTTTCTGCCCTGTAACCAGAGTTTTCTGCCGTCACATTTGCCCAGATCACCTGTCCGGAAATAGCCTTCTTCATCAAATGCGGCTGCCGTTGCTTCCGGATTGCCGTAATACCCTTCAAACAGATTCTCTCCGCGCACCATGATCTCGCCGATGCCGTTTTCATCCGGATCCGCAATCTTGATCTCCTGCGATTCCATGACCGTTCCGACCGATTCAAAATCATCCGAATTGCTGTATTCCACACTGATGATCGAAGATGTTTCCGTCAAACCATAGGCTTCCAGCAGATTTAAGCCCGCGCCTTTGAAATATGCACGCAGCTCCGGTTTGAAATATGCGCCGCCGCAAAACAGATATTTGATCTTTCCGCCCAGTGCAAGTGCCGGCGGGATCCCGTTTGCCTGACACGCCGCATATATGCGCTCGTATATCAGCGGAACTGCACAGAATACGGTCGGTTTGACCATCTGCAATTCCTCAGTGATCTTTTTCGTATCGCTGCAAAGATAAACCTGCATGCCGGTGCAGAGCGAATACATGAAATTGCAGATGCCGCTGTATGTGTGGCTCAGCGGCAGGAACAAATAATCTTTGTCATCCTTCGTGAACGGTGTGCGCAAATACAGACTCTCCCAGTTTGCATACATCCGATGCTGCGAAAGCATGACCGCTTTCGGCATGCCCGTTGTGCCGGATGAAAAGATGATCTTGCAGCATGTTTCTGCACCGCGCGGTATGATCTGCTCGGACGGTTCTGCCGGCAGCGCCAATATTGTCTCAATCCGCACAAATAGCATCTCCGGATACTGCTGTTTCAGCGTTTCTGCAATTGCCGCACGCTCTGCATCGTATAGGATCGCCGCTGCATGCAGGATCTCCGCGGAACGGATCACATCTGCGGATTTCCATTCCTTCGAAAGGGTACAGCTCACACCGACATATCCCATAATCGCAGTATCTGCGATCATATACTGATAGGAATTTGCTGCAAGCATGATGATATTTTTCCCCGCAAGCCCCATTTTCAGCAGCCCCGCCGCCGTATGCCGCACATCTTCTGCAAATGTCCGGAAGGTTCTGCCTGTAAATGCTGCTCCATCCCGTTCAAAAATATACGGATGTTCCGGGAAATGCTGCAATCCGTTTTCCAAAAGCGCGTCGATCTCGTAAGTCTTCATTCCAAATACTCCTTTAATCTGTCATAATTGATCTTGGTATGATGCTTGACATCGCAGGGGATCCTGTCAATGCACCGCAATACCGGCGCATTGATGCCAAAGGAGCGCAATGTCTTCCTGACCGTTTCTTCATGCGGCTGCGGATGCTGTAAAAAGACGTTGATGCGTCCTTTATGCTGTATTACCGCACATTTCGGGATCGTTGGATCCGCCGCTGTGATCGCCTGCTCAATCACATTACTGTAAAGATGTCTGCCGCATACCGTCACATATCTGCCCGTTTTGCCCAGATAATACAAGACACCGTCTGTTTCTTCCGCGATGTCGCCGGTGTGATGCCAGACAACGCCGCTGCTGTCGGTTTCCTTGCCGGAATCCTGCACCAGATAATGCTCCAGCAGCGCCGCACTCGATACCAGAATTTCACCGGTATCTGTCAGACGAACCTGCACCCCTTTCACCGGTATGCCGAGCATTGCCCTGCCCTGCTGCTCCAGCGCCTGTATATATGCATCCAGATCCGCTGATGCAATGATGCTGCATTCTGTTGCGCCATAGATCAATGTGCATGCGCATTTTCGATATTTCTGCTTTATGATCCGCGCTTCATGCAGATTCAGGATCGCACCGCCGCAATAGACTCTGCGAAGATGCGGAAATACCGGCTCTGTCCGCAGACAGAAATCCGGTGATGTCAGCAGCATTGTGACCGGTTCATTCCGGAACAACCGCAGCACACGATTGCACTTTCCGGTGCTGCTCCTGCCAAGATTCAGCTTCGGCATGACTGTCGTGAAGCCATATAAAATATTCGCAAATACATATATATACGAAGTCGTCAGAACCGTTTCTTTGCCGTCATGTTCCAGATTATCGTGGATCAGTGTCAACTGATGCAGCAGATCCCGGTGACTGCGCACTGCAATCTTCGGCGTGCCGGTCGAGCCTGTTGTCATCGTCAGAAGCGCTGTGGTATCTTCCGGCAGCGGACGATGCGGCTGCATATCCGGTTTCTGCCCGTGATAACGGTCTGTGCGGACGATCCTGCGGATTTTGCCGATCTCCCGGAAAAACGGCCGCAGATACTTCGTTCTGCCGGATACCAGCACGGCATCCGGCGCATAATCTGCAAATACCCGCCGCAGTTTCTCCTGCTTTGCCCAGATGTCTACATACATGATCGGGGCACCGATTTGCAGCGCGGCGATCATGCATACACATAAATCATATGACGGCGCTGCGAATGCCAGCAGCCGTTTGCCGCGCCGGATGCCGTGTGCCAGATAATATGCCTGCATCTGCTGCACATCCTGCTGCAATTCCGCGAAGCTGCGTCGTTTTACGCGATTCCCTCTTCGATAGATCACCGCCGTTTCGCTTCCGCCTGCTGCAAATGCCTGTAAAAATGCATCAGCGATCCTGCTCATGCCGCTGCCCCCGATAGATCAGAAAATCACGATAAAACCATGCCTGATTCTGCGGGAACAATTCTGCTGCTGCCGCACTGTCCCGCAGAAAGCCTGCGTCATCCAGATAACGCCGGTTCTGCATATTCCAATAAGCTGCTCTGCCGTCCGCTTTCAGCATTTTGGAAAGTGCCGCCGCATTATCTGCAAATGCTTCCTCGCTCATATATTCAAAAATATCCGAAAGATTCGCAAAATCAATCTCCTTCACATCCAGAGAAAGCAGATCATCCCGCACCAGCCGGATGCGGTCAAGGCGATAACGGATAATCTCAAAACAATTCCGGTGCAGATACAGCGGCAGTGCACGCGGCGTAAAATTACCCGTCACGATATATTGCATATACGGATTTCTTGCATTTGCCGTTTGCGCGATCCCGGCTGCAAATCGCTCCCGGATATCATCCCCGCTTTCCGCTTTTTCATCGACATATGCATAACAGCTTTGATCTCTCCCAAGCCTGCCCATCACACGATATCCGAAATAGATCCGGAACATCATCCGCAAGCCTGCATGATTGATCCTGCGATTGAAAAACCGAAGCTGTTCTTCCGGATGATCCATCGCTGCAAACTCCTCAAAAATCTCCCGCGTGGAAAACAGCGGAATCACCTGCCGCCGGAATATCCCGAAAAAGCGCTCAAACTTTCCGGCATCGATCAGTCCGTTTGTGATAAGCTCTGTATGCGCATCAAAATATTTGCGTGCCGCATCTGAGATCAGCAGACGCACGCGCCGGTACAGCGCAAGCCGGTCACCGTCACATACGCCAAACAGCCGCAGCACATCTTCATAATCCAGCAGACGCATGGCTGCCATTTTCAGCTCACATGTCCAAAGCTGCGCCGGATTCCGGTCAAATGCATAGATTTTCTTCGGATCTCCCAGCAGCAGCGCAAAGGTATTATCTCCGCCGGATGCCACGGAAATCCCCGTTTCACCCTTCTGCACCTGCAGCGCTTTTAACAGGATTTTTGTATCTTCCCAGCAATTCGAATACCGGATCTCCGGTTGGATTTTATGTTGCATCAGACTCTCCTATGATCTCAACTGTTCCTTGTATGCCGTCCACCCGAACCGTCATACCGTCCTGCACCGCATCCGTCAGTCCGCGGATGCCTGCGACCAGTGTGATGCCCATTTCCCGCGCTACGACCGCCGAATGAGACAATACACTGCCGCGCTCTATGATAACTGCTTTTGCCATCGGAAACAATACAGTCCAGCCCGGATCTGTACGCTTTGCCATCAGAATATAGCCCTCAACATCCGCATGTGCCGGATCTTCCACGAGCTTTACGATCCCTGTGACCGGTTTTCCGCCCCCTGCCGCACCGTGCAGGACTGCGCCGCCTTCTGTCTCCTGCCGCGTATAGACAGGAAGCATATGCGCAGGCGTAACAGAACCGTAAAAATACATGCGATCGTAGATCGGACGCGATTTGTTTGCCGCATATTCCGCTTTGCGCTGTTCTGCTTTTTGGCGGATCTCTGCCGGATCCGTCCATCTGCCTGCCGCGATTTCGGATATTTCCGCTTTCTCCAGATAAAATACATCCCGGTAATGTGCCAGCATGCCCGCCTGCTCCAGATTCTTTCCGATGCGCAGATAAATATTCCGCACAACAGAATAAATATAAGTGCGGCGCAAACGCAATGACTCCCGATTACGGATAAAATATTTCGTCACACGCAGCAGCAGCCGGAGCCACGGACGCTTCCATGCACCGAAATGCGCAAGCAATGCCTGCTCTGCTCCGGCATCCTGCACGCCGCCCGATTCCGGCAGCGTTTCACAATGCAGATAACCGCGGATCGTATCCAGCAGGAAGGACGGGTCTTCAAACAGCGTCACGGTTTCCAGTTTCAGCTCATCCATTGTCCGTGCGCCGAATCGCCGGATATATGCCGCGATCTTGCGGAACACCGGGTCATCATCCTGCATATGCTTCATGATGACGGCGTTCTCTGCTTCAAACAATGCCTTCAGCTCCGGCATGTTCCGGATCTCTTTTACGATTTCCAGCACGGCTGCACTCTGCTCCGCGCTTTCGACATCGCCCTGCTTGCTGATAACTGCACTCAGCATGCCTTCATATCCCGCGATCTGCTGCTTTTTGAGTTGATCGGTCAGCATCCCGTAAAAGACCATTGCGCCCATATCATTTGCGATCGGCGTGATGAAATCATCCAGAATCTCCCGTTCCAGTGTATCATATACCGCCAGTGCTTCGGCATTGTTCATGCCCTCGAACGAATTGGCATAATATGGTTTTGTCACCTGTGCAAACCGTTCCAGAAAATGTGCACTGTCCTTTTTCATCCGCAGCATGCGCCGGATAAAACTCAGATAGATCCGGACAAGCCGCGTTTTTGCGCCCATCTCCGATTCCTGCACGGTCATCTTAACGCCCATCATATTTTCCATATACTGCTTGTTTTTCTGATAGCCCGGATATAACGCCGTCATCCGATACCAACTGTTCAGGCGGTAATAGATCTTGTTCTCATAAAAACAAAGCATATTGTCCAGATCATCCGAAATGGATGCGATGGCTTCCGGACTGACATAAAATGTACGCAGCGTCTGCCGGTATATCTTGGCATAGACTTCCCGCGCAAAGGTAAAGGTCAGCGGGGTCGTCACGCCGGAATAGCTCTCAATGATATTGGAATTGTCCAGCACTGTCCGGAATGCGCTTTTATCTATGCCGCTGTAATTGGCAATGGCGCGGCTTTGCAGAATGTATATCGTTTCACCCTGTATGCAGAATTCAATATCCTGCCCGATGCGCGGCGTATTCCCTTTTTCGATCTGCTGTGCATAATCATACAGCCGCAGCAGCATTTCATCCGATACATGCGCATCTGCTTCTTTTCTGTATACGATTTCTCTTGCGGCACTGATCCCGTAGTCGCTGCTGTCGCTCTCACCCGAAACAAGCTGCTCCCCGATCCCTTTGACCACGCTGATATGCGTTTCATCCGGATCATTTGTGGTCGGGTCGATCGTAAACATCACGCCGGCATAATCTGCCGGGATCATGCGCTGAATGATGACGGCTGCACGGATCTCCGGCGAAAGCAAGCCGTTCCTTGCACGATACTGCATCGCACGATCCGAAAAACAGGAACGGTAACACTTGCGCACGGCATCCAGTACCGCTTCCGTTCCGCTGACATCCAGCCAGCTCTCCAGCATCCCGGCAAACGAATGTGCATCACTGTCTTCATCGGCTGCACTGGATCGAACTGCAAGCAGTGTCTGTTCCCCGAACAGCTCCTGCAAATGCACGGTGATCCGATCTTTCCATTCCGGCGAAAAATCACAATGATCCAGCAGATCAAGAATCTTCTGCCGGTTTTCCGGCTGATAATCCCGCAGCAGCGCCTGATATGCCGAAAGCTGCTCCCCCAGATATGCTGTAAACAGCGCGGTCGGCAAAACCGTCCATTCCGGCACCGGCATCCCCATGCGGTCAAGCTGCTCCAGATGATATGCCTTTCCGCCGATCGTCTGCACTTCCGGCACGGTGTTTTCCAGTATACAATTCATTTTGATTTCCTCTTGATTACGGCATAAACCGCTGAAATAAACAGGCAGCTCAGACAAATCACCGCTTGTTTTCCGCCGTATGCCGTCCCGTTCAGCAGATCATATAGTGCAAATAACAATGCCATATACGGACATTTCAGCACCGCTGCCCGATTCATCAGCAGCAAATAAGCGATCGCCGCAAGACAGCAGATCCCCGATAACCCAAACAAATACAGATGCAGCAGCAACATCATGAGGCTGATGCATCCAAACATCACAAGCAGTTCCTGCCGCCGCAGATGCTGCGTCTTTTTGCCGCTGTCTTTTTCGTAATCAAACCAGTCATCCGCTGTCCGCAGCAGCAGCAGATAACCGAAAATGACCGGCAGCATCCGCAATGCATCTGCAAAACGGAGATCTGCCTGCCATGTGTAAAGCATCGTCAGAAGCAAAGCCGCCGCAAGATAAACTGCTGCCAATCCTTTTCTGCTCCAATACCGCACAATCCGCATCGCACTCATTTTTTGACAAAATTCCGATAGATCCACGCTTTCAGCCGGATCGGTTCTTCCCTGACACCCAACGTTTCACACAGCAGCTTCATATCTGCACGCGGTTTCTCTGCATATTTTGCCTGCTCCACAAGCGCTATGCCCTGTTCCCGCGTCAGTTTCCCGCTGCGCACCAGAACACTGATCTCCGGCAGGCAATGCGGTCTGCCCTCTGCGCACTGGTAAATATAATGTGCCGCATGATGCACCTTGCAGTCATAATGGTCATAATCCTGATCCGGTGTCCATGACGTTTTTTCCCGCAGGAACTGTACGATCTCCTGCTCATCATAGGGGTGATATAAGAAAAATGCCGTAAATTCACGGAAATCGTTTTCCCGCACGCCGTCATACAGCATTTGTCTGACATCCGCAGCAAGACCGGCATCCAGCTTGCTTTCGGTCAGATCCAGCAGCTTCCGGTAAAGCGCATTGACATCTGTTTCCGCTGCCGGACGAAGCCCCGCATCCACAAATCCGGTGAACACATCATCTCCGTAATACCGAAGCATCTGCTGCGGACTTCTGCCGTGAATACACATGCCGGCATTGATCTTCGCAGTATAGTTAATCATCGCCGCATAGCCAAGATAGGAACAGGCAATGCAAGGGGTCAGGAAATGCTGCACCGAATACCGGAAAAACCGGTTCAGCAGATCCGGATCAAAGGAAATATATTCATGCTCCACGCCGAATTCCTGCACCATTGCATCTACATTTTTGCGTGCACTGTCACTGAAAAAACCATTGAGCATCGTGAATGTCTTCACATGCAGCCCGTATTCCTTCACCAGCTTATACAGCACATACATGCTGTCCTTTCCGCCGGAGATCCCGACGGCTGCATCATAATCATACTTTCCGCGCACCGCTTCCAGCCGTTCCGCAAACAATTCCGTCAGATGGGCACGATCCCCGAGCTGCGGCGCGATTTTATCGTATCTGCTGCAATAACAGCATTCACCGTTTGGCAGAATCTCCATTCTGCGCACGGTTTCGTCATTCAGACAGCGCACACACCGTTTCATTCAGAACTCCTTTATAAACACCGCATACCGCTTCTCATCCGATTCCACTTCACTGTCAAAGCGCCGGAATGTCTCCTTCTGCTCGCACTGAAAATGATACATCATTTTATCATATCCGTGCTCTGTCACATACTTCCATCCAAGATACATCAAAGCGGTATAGATCTTATGCTTCCGGTATTCCGGCAGCACCGCGCTCGTTTTGGAGATGAAGCAGGTGCCGTCCGGACTGTCATAGCCCATCACAAAACCGACCGTTTTCCCCTGATATTCCGCTGTGCAGAGCGCGATCTTCAAGCCCTTTGTCCATTGCAGATAAAGCGCACGAAAATAAGAAAGCGGGATATCGCAATACAAATGACTCCCGCGAAATGCTGCGCTTGAAATCGCAAACACGGTATCCGCCTGCGAATAAACCGCATCCCCTTCATACAGCGAGAACGTGAAGCCTTCCCGCAGCTTTTGCTGATAAAGCACTTCACCCATCTGATACTGCGGATTGTGCATATCAATATTCGCACTCCGGTAAGTATAAAGCGGCTCATAGCCTGCCGCCCGGATCAGTTCCGGATAATACGGCGGATTCGTACAATCCGGAAACAAATGCAGATCAAACCGGCTGATCGCCCAGCGGTATTGCATCCATGAACAATAATTCACAGGCCCCACAAGCGCATGAAAGCCCAGTTCCCGCGCACGCTGTTCCATCGCTGCAAACAACGCTTTTACGTCCTCTGCCTGCTCTGTCAGCGTGACAAACCCAAACAAACACGGATGATCTTCCATCTTCCGGTTGATAATCAACTCCGCTTCACACCCGTTGACCCGAAATGTTTCATGATAATCCGCAAGTGCCAGTATTTCTCGTTCGTCCTTCATATTTCCATCCTTCTCCCGGTCAGATTCCAAGCAGCCGCAGCATCCGTGCCGTATTCTTTGCTGTCTGCTGCGGTGTATCGACATGCAGCGTTTTCCCCGCAAGCCGCAGCAGCATCAGCTTATTCACACAAAATTCCAGCGTATTGAACCGCAGCAGCGCATGATATTCCGCATCGGTCAATGTGATGCCCGTCAGTGCGGTCATCCTGTCCCTGTAATGCCGCAGCATGGCTTTTGCTTCGTCATCCGTCAGCGCATCCAGCACGGAGATCACCAGCTCTACTGCATCATGCTCCGGATTCTGATAACACGCAAGCTCCCAGTCATAAAGATAAATGCGCTCCGCCGTCACACAAAGATTGCGGTCACAGCAATCGTTATGCGTCAGCGTCCGCCGACCGGAAACCGCTTTGTATTCGGTGTCGATCTGCGCAAGAAACCGTTCGATCTCTGCAAGCTGCTGCGCCGAAAAGATCCGTCGGTTTTCTCCCGCCAGACTCTGAAACATCCGCCGCAAAACACCTTTTGTACGGCGATAATCTGCCGCAGAATAACAATTGATCCGCAATTGCGGAACGATCGCCCGATCACCCAGATATTTTGCATGCACGGCTGCAATTTCATCCAGCACCCGATCCAGTGCCGGTTCGATCGCATCACTTTCCGGCAGTTCTTCCATTGCCAGCATGCAAAAGCCGTTTCCCTTGCTGCATACAGAACCGTAAACTGTCGGAATAAGCGTCTGCGGCAATACATCCGGTTTGCTGTATAAAACAGCTTCCCGCACTGCACTGCCGCTGTAACCGAATATTTTATGATGAAAAATCAGCAAAAGCATCAGCAGAGGATTCCCGCCGCTGACCATCAGAATCCCATTGGAGATAATACGGACAGATTTGCATTTTCCGACAAAAGAAACCGTTTTTCCGCTGCGGAATGCCGCTTCATATCGCATGACACCCGCACTTCCGGATGCCACACGATTGCTCATTCCGCTTTCATCTGCAACCGGTTCCGCTTGTACCCGAACCGGTTTTTGCCCGAAGATCCGGCAAATTGCCTTTCTGATCTGCATGATCCGGTTCAGTCGAAAAGCGGTGTGGAGAAATACCGTTCCGCCGTATCCGGCAAAATGGTCACGACTCGTTTGCCTGCGCCCAGTTTCTTCGCCATTGCGAGCGCTGCCGCGACATTCGTGCCGCTGGAAATGCCGCACATGATGCCTTCCATCGCTGCAAGTTTCTTAGCGGTCGAAATGGCTTCCTCATCGCTTACGATATGGATGTGATTGTAAATATTCCGGTTCAGAATGCCCGGAATAATGCCGTCACCGATGCCCATTTGCAGGTGCGTTCCGACGGTTCCGCCTGCAAGAATCGCTGCGTGCTCCGGCTCGACTGCCCAGATCTCCATATCCGGATTCTGTGATTTCAGTGTCTCGCCGATGCCGGTGATCGTGCCGCCTGTACCGATACCGGAACAAAAACCGTCGATCTTGCCGGCTGTCTGCTCCAGGATCTCCAGTGCGGTATAATACTTCTGCGCCTCGGTATTGTGCACATTATCAAACTGCTGCGGCACAAATACCCGCGGATCATTTGCCTGCATCTCCAAAGCCGTATCCAGACATTTCTGGATGCATTTGCCGATATCGCCGTCATCGTGAATCAGCACGACTTTTGCACCGTAATGCTCCACCAGCTTGCGGCGTTCTTCGCTGACCGAATCCGGCATGATGATGACCACCTGATATCCTCTGACTGCGCCGACCAGTGCAAGACCAATGCCCTGATTGCCGCTTGTCGGCTCGACAATTATCGTGTCATCCTTGATCCTGCCTTCTTTTTCCGCATTCAGGATCATATTATATGCAGTGCGGGTCTTGATCGAGCCGCCCACATTCAAGCCTTCAAACTTCACCAGAATCTCGGCATTTTCCGGTGCATTCATGCGATTCAGCCGAATCATCGGGGTATGTCCGACTGCATCCAAAATTGTTTGGTAAACCATAAACTAAATTCTCCGTTCATTCTTTGAAATATATCCTATTATATCACATTAACCGTGAAATTTCAACCCTCATGCCGAAAATACAATGCTTTCGGGCGATTTCAGCGGTCAACTGTGTGCTTTGGTCAACATTCGGTCAACTTTTACGAT
>DMBA01000102.1 GCA_003446315.1 Ruminococcus sp.
GGTTCCGGTTCAGATTCCGGTTCTTCCGGCTCTGTATGCAGATCCAGCGCTTCCTCTGCTTCCCGGAAGAGTGCTTCTGTCTCGTCGATCTCGTCCTCGTCCGTCACTTCTGCATCCTGATCTTCGTCATATGCCGCGTCATCTTCTTCGTCGTAGTATTCCGCATCGTCTTCTTCGTCATATTCCGCATCATCATATGCATCTTCATATGTATCATCATACACAGCTTCTGCATCGGCATCGTCATATGCATCATCATCCGGCTGCAATTCCGCCGCTGTGATCTCCTGTTCTTCCGGTTCGGGTTCATCTTGATTCTTCCGCACCTGAATCAGATGATGTCCGGATTCACCCGGAATCTGCACATTCAGCGGATCATGGATCGCCTGACACGCCGCTTCCGCAGCGGCATCGGCACTGCGCGGGAAGAACAGCGTGATCGTGGTGCCGGAGCCAAGCTGACTTTCCACTTCGATGGTTGCATTATGGAACTGCGCACCGTGCTTGACGATGGAGAGTCCCAGACCGGTTCCGCCGATCTGTCTTGAATGGCTCTTATCCACACGGTAAAAGCGTTCAAAGATTCGTTCGCGGTCAGCCTGCGGAATGCCGATGCCGGTATCCGAAACTTCAAACACCGTCTGCTGACCGGTACCGGTCACCTTCACATGTACTTCGCCGTTTTCCACATTATATTTGATCGCATTGTCGCAGAGGTTATAGAGCATTTCTTCCACGATCACCGGCACACCCTGCATCAGGGCTTCGCTGCCTTCAAGCGTTATCGTGATGTGCTTTGCATCCGCAGCAGCCTGAAGCTGTTCGCAAACGCTCTGTGCGATCTCATAGAGATTGATCTGCATCACTTCCTCAGAAAAGCTGTCGTCATCCAGACGGGACAGCCGGATGATATCTTCGATCAGCGTAATCATACGGGAAGATTCATCGCGGATCCTGCGTGCAAATCCGCTGATATCCTTCTGCTTGACCATGCCGCTTTCCATCATATCTGCAATGCCGTAGATGGAAGTCAGCGGTGTTTTCAGCTCGTGGGAAACATTGGATGTAAATTCTCTGCGCAGCGCATCGCGCTTTTCCCGTTCGGAGACATCCATCAGCACCAGAACCGCACCACTCATGCTGCTTTCACCGGAAACCGGGTTTGCAATGAGCTGCACCGCCTTATCATTGATAGAAATGATGGCAGAACCGCGCACACCGGCAAGTGCTCTGCGCACGACCTTGGAAAAACTTTCCGAAGGATTCAGGTCAAACACAAGAAAATAGTCATCATCGGTTTGCTCCATGCCCAGCAGACTGAGTGCTGCCCGGTTATAAGAAAGCACTCTGCCGACCGCACTGACCAGCAGCAGACCTTCCTGCATGTTATCGGTCAGGACTTTGAGCTGCTCCTGCTGACCGGTCAGTTCATTCATCTGGGTATCAATCTGGGCACGCAGACTTGCGATCTGACGGGCAACCGGACGCAGCTCCGGGAACTGTGAAAGCGTTGATTTGGAATCGAGCCGGAGTTTTTTGAGTTCATTGGCAGTTCTGCGTGAAAAATTGCTGCTGATTACGATCAGCGGGATCATCATGCCGACACCGACAAGCAATGTCAGCGGAAGCACTTGCAGCACCATCCGAAAATAGTTTTCAGAAGGGAGCATCAGCGGATAGATCAGCAGGCACAGCGCCAATGTGACCAGCATAACCATACACAGTTTGCGAAAAACTGTTTTTTTCATTCTGTAGCCTCCGTAGGTTCAATAATAGCGGCGTGAAAGCGATAGCCGACACCGCGCACGGTTTCGACGGCATTTCCGGCTTCGCCGAGCTTTGCGCGGAGTGTCCGGATATGCACATCGACCGTCCGGCTCTCACCGATATAGTCATATCCCCAGACCGTCTGCAAGATGCGTTCCCGGCTGAGCACGATCCCCTGATTGCGCATCAGCAGCGCCAGCAGATCGAATTCTTTTCCGGTCAAAGCGATCTCTGTTTCCTGCACAAACACATTATGGCTTGCGGAATTGAGCGTAATGCCGCCGCCTGAGAGGATCTCTGTATGTGTCTGCCGTTCCGAGGTGCGCCGCAAAAGTGCCCGGATTCTGGAAAGCAATTCCATCACGCCAAACGGTTTTGTGAGGTAATCATCCGCACCGCTGTCCAGTCCGCGCACTTTATCATATTCTGTTGTACGGGCAGAAAGCATCATGATCGGCAGCCGCGCTGTAGCAGGATTTGCGCGGAGCCAGCGCAAAACGGAGAAGCCGTCTTCTTCCGGCAGCATGATATCCAGCAAAACAACATCCGGCACTGCTGCTGCCACGGCTGCCCGAAAAGCAGACGGCAGTTCAAATCCCCTGATATCGTGTCCGGCACTCTGCACGGCATAGACCGTAAAATCCCGGATATTCTGATCATCTTCCAGCAGATAGATCATCCCTTCCACCTCAACTTATACATAATCTATTCTATTATATCATATTATGACGAAAAATGCAACAATTCAAGCCTAATTTGCATATGCGCCCAGTGGACTTTAGGAAATGCCTGCGCGGGCTCCCCGCCGCCAGCGGTCGGGCGAAACACCGGTATACTTCTTAAACTGCCTTGAAAAATGCTCCGGGCTTGCATAACCGCACCGGATCGCAATTTCTTCGGCATTGAGTCCGGTGCATTGCAGCAGATTTTTCGCCGCTTCGATCCGGCTGCGAATGACATCCTGCGTCATGGAAACACGGAATGCCTCGTGATAGATGCGGTGAAAATACGAAACACTGATATGCAGGGCATCCGCAGCATCCTGCGCCGACCATTTTTTCTGCGGCATTGCGGCGATCTGCTGACGCAGTGCGACCAGTTCGCCGAAATACGGCATCGGTTTATCCGGCAGCAGCGGAATGACAGAATAATCTGTCAGCATGGCAGTAAACAGCGAATTGATGACCGCATCATTATTAAATCCGCGGAAAAACGCGCTGCAAATCACAGAAAAATATTGCTCCGGATGTGTCCAGTCCGGCATCGGGATCGGCGTATTCAGCGGCAGCCCGAACGACTGTATGATCTTCGGCTCGCTCTCAAACTGGATCCAGTCATCAATATACGGCACATCATCCGCAGCGTAGTATTGCGGTACATTCATATCATAGAGCACAAATGTGTTCGCAGGATAGGAACGGATCTCATCCAGAAACCGCAGACGGCAGGGCGTGCGCACCAGCAGCGCCAGATAATGCGGATACCCCTCACGCCTGTCGATCACAAACGTAGATTCATGTTCATATCCAAGCCCCATGCAAATGATCCGGAACATCATCCTCACCTCACTGTTTCGGCTCCCGATCCGCAGAATCGTGTAAGAAAGATCAAGTTATCTTCATTATATATCATTCCATTTTGCTTGTCAAGCCGCTATAATGAAATTACAGATTTGCATCGGAAACGAGTGCAAATGAGTGCAAAATGCAGATGCGTATGCTGCAAATCAATCAAAGCGGCAGCCGCAGTCCCTTCCTGCGGCAACCGTTTTGGCACATGGAAATTGGAGGATTTGTCATGAAAAAGAAAACAATCGCTGCCGCACTTGCCGGCATCCTGACGGTGCTTTCGTTCCAGCCGTTCCCTGCGCACGGTGCAGATGAATACGAATGGGAATCCGGCACGATCTATGACACCGGAACAGCCGAAACGACGGTGGTATCGCTGACCGGTGCCAGCGGCGGAAAAGCCGTCAATCTGCTGGATGCCGGCGATTCTGTTACATTGCGGATCCGGGTGCCTTCTGCGGGCGCATATACACTCAGCATCCGCTACAGCCAGCCTTATGACGAAGGCGGAAAGATCCAGAATGTCCTGATAAACGGCAAACAGACCGACACCGTCTCATGCGGTTATACCGCATCCGGCAGCTTTGAAACAGTCAGCGTGACAGCCAATCTCAAAGCCGGAGAGAACACGGTGACAGTGGAATCATCATGGGGCTGGACATATCTGGATACGCTGACGGTCACGCCGTGGGAAGGCGGTGCAGCATCCGTGGATGCCGTTCTTTCCGATCAAAAAGCGACTGCCAAAACGCAGGCGCTCTATGCGTTTCTCTGCGATACATACGGAAAGCATGTGCTTGCAGGGCAGCAGGAATCCACATGGATGGGCAACGAGGATTACGAATTCAACATCATTCAGAGCGCAAGCGGAAAGCTGCCGGTCATCCGCGGTCTGGACTATATGGGAGAAGATTTTGCAGGCTGCAACCGCCGTGCAAAGGCATGGGCAGCCAAAGGCGGCATCGTCACCATTTGCTGGCACTGCGGCGATCAGTTCAAGGGCAGCCATACAGAAGCTATGAATTCAGAACCGGACTGGTCAAAGCTGCTGACACCCGGCACCAGTGAATATAATGCCCTGATCGCCGGCATGGACAAAGGCGCTGCTGCGCTGAAGGAATTGCAGGATGCAGATATTCCGGTCATCTGGCGGCCCTTCCACGAATTTGACGGCGGATGGTTCTGGTGGGGAAAAGGCGGCGCAGAGAATTTCAAAAAGCTCTGGAAGCTGATGTATGACCGCTATACCAATGAATGGGGCTTGCACAATCTGATCTGGAATCTCGGCTATACCGGTGATGTCAAAGACGGCTGGTATCCGGGCGATGCATATGTGGATATCATCGGCGCAGATACATATGTAGACCACACAGATTCCCTGTTCAGCATGTATCAGCGCACGGTCAATGTAGCCAAAAAGCCGGTCTGCCTGCATGAAAACGGCCCGAT
>DMBA01000192.1 GCA_003446315.1 Ruminococcus sp.
GCACAGCATCCCGAAAAACGCATTGCAATGGGTCAGCGTGCAGGTGCACTCTTTGCAAAAAATACCGATCAGCAGATATGGGATGTCATCCGGAAAATCGTTTGATGCGATCGGATGCCCAGGCAACTGACCATGAACCAATTTCTGTTTTTTGCATACGCTAATGACAAACGGCTGATTGCTGATTTGTGTGAGGTGATGCATCATGACAGAGGAAATCTTAAAAATCTACGGCGGCAGCCCGCTGCACGGCGAATTGACCGTTCAGGGTGCCAAAAACAGTGCACTCCCGCTGATGGCTGCTGCTTTGCTTTGCTCCGGCGAAACCGTTCTTTCCAATGTGCCCGAATTGACCGACGTTTTTGCTGCAAGCCGTATCCTGAATAAACTCGGATGCAGATGCAGCGTTTCTGCCAATACGGTGACGGTTTCGCAATCCTGCTCCGATTGCTGCGAGATCCCCGATGCCGATATGCGGGCGATGCGCTCGTCGATCATGTTTCTCGGCCCTGTGCTCGGTCGGTGCGGGAAGTGTATTCTGACGATGCCCGGCGGGTGTGAGCTCGGCCCCAGACCCATTGACCTGCATCTCGATGCCATGCGAAGGCTCGGCGTGCGCATCCGGGAGGCTGACGGCAAGATCTTTTGCAGCGCCGACCGGCTCATCGGTACCCATATCCATTTGCCGTTTCCGTCGGTCGGGGTGACAGAAAATGTCATCATGGCTGCCGTTTGCGCGGATGGCGAAACCGTTCTTTCCAATGCCGCCCGTGAACCCGAAATCGTCGATCTTGCGGCGTTTTTGCAAAACGGCGGTGCGAAAATATCCGGCGCGGGCAGCAGTACGGTCATCATTCAGGGCGGAAATCTGCCAAACGGCTCTGCATTCCGCGTGATGCCCGATCGCATTGCTGCCATGACCTTTCTTTGTGCCGGTGCTGCCGCAGGCGGTACCATTTGCGTGCGCGGTGTCATCCCGCAGCACCTCGAAAGCTGTCTGGATGTGCTCGATGCAGCCGGATGCAGCATCGGGATCTGCGGCGATCGCATCTTCCTCGATCGCTCCGGTGCGCTCCGCAGCGTGCGCTATATCCGCACCATGCCGTATCCCGGTTTTCCGACCGATGCGCAGGCGCTCCTGTGTGCCGCACTCGCTGCCGCTTCCGGTACCAGTGTCATGGAGGAAACCATCTTCGAATGCCGCTATAAACATGTCGGGGAATTGCTCAGAATGGGCGCAGATATCCGTGTGTCCGGCAGAACCGCTGTCATCAACGGGGTACATAAACTGCACGGCGCTGCCGTTGAAGCAATGGATCTGCGCGGCGGTGCAGCGCTCGCGGTTGCTGCTGCCGGTGCCGACGGCGTGACCGTTTTGCACGGATTGCATCATATTGACCGCGGCTATGAGCATTTTGCAGAAACTTTCAACATGCTCGGATGCCGTACCGAAAGAATGCTGTTTTCTTCGTCAGAGCGTAAAAAACCGTATGATGGGCGTGTAGATTGTTGAAAACTCTGTGGAAAGAGTGCAAAACTGTTGAATCCAAAGGGGAAAGATGCCGGATTCAGCGTAAATACGACATATGAGTGTTGAAAACTATGTGGAAATTGTGGGAAAACCCTGCGGCATCATGCAACAGATTTTCCACAATCCGGTAAAGCAATATAATCATAAAATGAGAGGAGTGTGACCACATTTGCGGGACGTTGTGAAAACAAGCGTGAAGCGAAAACAAACCCCGAAACGGAGCCGCAGACGCACCAGAAAACATACTGCCTATATTACCCTTGTGCTGGTGCTTGTCGCCGGTATCGGCATTGCCCTCTCCATGACCCTGTTTTTCAATATCAGCGAGATCAGCGTCATCAACGAAACCGATACGCCGAATGAGGAGATCATTGCACTCAGCGGCATCAAAAAGGGCGATAATCTTGTGCGGATTGATCCTGCGATTGCAGCAGAAAAAGTGCGTGCCAACGTGGTTTATGCAGAAGATGTAACCGTTGAGCGCGTCTTTCCTTCCACCGTGCAGATCACCGTCAAAAAAGCGGAGCCGATCGCCAATATCTCCCAGAGCTACGGCTATCTGCTCGTCAGCCGTTCCAACCGTGTGCTTGAAGAACTCAAGGAAGCGCCGAGAGAAGGGCTGATTGTTGTCACCGGCTATAACCCTGCACAGGGTACCATCGGCATGGTGCTCAAGTCCGAAGATGAGAAGCGGGATAATGTTCTCAAAACCCTGACTTCGGCTGTCGCGGAATGCAATAATGAACAAATTAAATCTATTGATATGACCGATCAGAGCGATATTCTCGTGCAATTTGGTGAAAATGTTGTTTTCCACATGGGAAGCGCCGGCGATGCTGTTTATAAACTCAGACTCGCTGCCAAAACGATCGAACAGATCAATCCGCGGAAAAAATATCGCCTGACGATGGTCAAAAATAACCAGATTTCCGTCATTCCGGAAGATGCCATCCGCAGCACAACGCAGAATACCGGTGACGATCACGACAATCAGGATGATGACGAACAGGATGACAATGCTTCTGAGACAACAATGACAACACGACCGAATGACGATGATACGACCACCACAAGCACCACAGAAACAACAGAATTTGCGTGGTAAGAAAAAATATTTTGTAAGCATTCTACAAATTGTTGAAATGGGCTTGCAATCACAATCAAGTTGTGATAAAATGTAATATATGTTTGTAGGCGGCTCTGTCGTCCCGATCCTTTGGGCTGTCGAAATGGAGGAACTTTGATGACTGATTTTGTATATGAAGATTCATTTGACCCGCAGGTGAATATTAAGGTTGTCGGTGTCGGCGGCGGCGGCGGTAACGCGCTGGACTGCATGGTACAGGCGGATGTGAAAAACATTGAGTATATTGCAGTGAATACCGATGCAAAGGCACTGCTGAATTCAAAGGCAACTACCCGTATCCAGATCGGCGCAAAACTGACAAAGGGCCGCGGCGCAGGTAACCGCCCGGAGGTCGGCAGACAGTCTGCTGAGGAAAACCGCGATGAGATCAGCAATGCACTCAAGGGTGCCGATATGATCTTTATTACCGCAGGTATGGGCGGCGGTACCGGTACCGGTGCAGCTCCCGTTGTTGCGCAGATCGCACAGGAGCTCGGTATCCTGACGGTCGCCGTTGTCACGAAGCCGTTTGCTTTTGAGCGCGAACAGAAAATGGCACAGGCGGTACGCGGTATTGATACACTGAAAAAATACGTTGATTCGCTTGTTGTGATCCCGAATGAGCGTCTGCTCGTCGGTGTTGACAAGCCCCTGACCATGCGTCAGAGCTTTGCAATGGCGGACGATATTCTCCGCACCGGTGTGCAGTCCATCTCCGATCTGATCGTTGAGGACGGCTACATTAACCTCGACTTTGCTGATGTTTCGACCATCATGAAGGGCGCAGGTTATGCGCATATGGCAATCGGTCACGGTGCCGGCAAGAATAAGGCTGATGAAGCTGCTACCACCGTTATCTCCAGCCCGCTGCTCGAAACTTCGATCAAGGGTGCAAAGCGCCTGCTCATTAACATCGCTATGAGTGAGGATGTGCTTTCCTCTGAGGTCGATATGGCGACCCAGAAGATCACCGAGACCGCAGCGCCCGGCGTTGAGGTCATCCTCGGTACTGCTTTCAAGGAGGATATGAGCGACGAGATGGTGATTACCGTCATCGCTGCCGGTTACGACGAGAAAGATTCGCCCGCGATCGACGATGTTCCGCTGCCTGCTTCCAATGCGCAGTCTGAACCGATCCCGGTTAAGAATCCGCTGGTCGATAACTTCGCTTCCGTTGATCCGCGGAAACCCGCTGCACAGCGTCCTTCTTCTGCGATCCCGCGTCTTGATGATGATGACGATCTGTCCGAAATCTTCAAGATCCTCGATAAAAAATAATCGTTCCGAATCCGAAACAGCAGAGTGTCATTTTGTGACATTCTGCTGTTTTTTTGTCGAATGTCCCGGATTTTGGAAATGATATATAGTGAAATTGCACGAAAATCTATCGAATAATTCTACATAAAACAGCTTGAAAAAAGAAAGAAAATATGTTATCATAATATATGGTACTACAGGGACGTGTGATGAATCTTTATGCTTCGGCTGCATCCGCGAACAGCCGATACCGTATATTCGGATGTCCCTTTAACCGGCAAATTTCATTTTTTTGCGGAGGATTGGAGCGTACTTATGGATCAGCCTAATGTTTTGAGAAC
The DNA here is from genome assembly GCA_003446315.1 of Ruminococcus sp. Lineage (GTDB taxonomy): Bacteria > Bacillota > Clostridia > Oscillospirales > Ruminococcaceae > Firm-04. The sequence continues at coordinate 4,256 of DMBA01000192.1, forward strand.
GACAAAAATTGGCGGCGGTTTCGTCAAAGAAGATGTTTTAGCTTACGTCGATGAACTGAATTCACAGATTTATCAATTGCAGGAAGAATGCGATGAGCTGAAGAAAAAGGCGGAATCCGGCGGCGGCCTCAGTGACGCAAAGGTGAATGAGTATGAGTCCGAGCTCTCCCGTCTTCGCGGCGAACTCGGTACAACGAAAAATCAGCTTCGTGCTGCACAGGAAGAACTCAAAAATCGTCCTGTCATCGAAGCAGGCGATGAGGGCGGTGTGCTGACACAGGAACTCAATGCTGCCCGTCAGGAAGCTACCGATGCCAAAGCTGACCTTGCTTCTGCACAGGCAGAACTCCAGCTTGCTCAGGAAGAGCAAACGGAACTGAATAATAAAGTGATTGAACTGGAAAGCCGCCTCAATACCCTCAATGAGGATAATGAGTCGCTGCGAAAAGACCTCGCTGAGGCCGCAGCACAGGCACTTGCAGGCGGTTCCAATGAGGAGACTGCTGCGCAGATCAGCGATTTGCAGGATAAGGTCACACTCGGTGAAATGGAGATTGAGGATCTGAAAACAAAGCTCGCAGGCTCTGAGAATGAGCTCGCTTCTCTCCGCGCTGAACTCGATTCCAAAAATGCGATGATCGAGGAACAGGCTGGTCTTTCCAATGAGTCCGATCTGCGGAAACTCGCTGAATATGAGGCTCTGCTCTCCGAACAGAGCGCTGCGATCGCTGATAAGGATCGTGAGATCGAGAATCTCCAGCAGCAGGTCGCTGACCTCAAGGAGAACAGCGCAGA
>DMBA01000100.1 GCA_003446315.1 Ruminococcus sp.
TATGAGCACATCATTTATGCGCCGCATACGCATACATATATGGCATCGCTGCCGGGCATGTGGGAGCGCACAATCTCGTGTTCTTCGCTCTCGAAAACATATTCCATCACCGGTTGGCGGCTTGGCTATGTGATTGCCCCGCCTGAGATCATTGACACGGTGAAGAAGGTGCATGATTTCCTGACCGTCGGAGCTGCTGCGCCTTTGCAGGAAGCCGCCGTGACCGGTCTGCGGTTCGGGGATGATTATTACCGCGGTTTGCAGGCAGAGTATACCGAAAAGCGCGATTTGTTCCTTGCCGGACTTGACCGCATCGGTATTTCGCATACTGTCCCGGAAGGCGCATATTACATTCTGCTGGATATCTCGGAATTTGGATATGCAAGCGATCTGGATTTCTGTGAAAAACTTGCCGAGCATGTCGGTGTCGGCGCAGTACCGGGTTCGAGCTTTTTCAAGGAACCGGAGAACCGTTATATCCGTCTGCATTTTGCGAAGAAAAATGAAACGCTGAATGCTGCGCTGGAACGTCTGAGCGAGATCCGGAACAAGATGCCGCGCTGAAAAGGCACATTACAATTTTATATGAATATCAAACAGACACTTCATGATGAGGTGTCTGTTTTTTATTAAATTGAAAAAATATTGAAGTGCAGAATTTTATATGTATTCTTATGCTGCAAATTCTTCATATCGAAAGAACAATAACATAACAAATCACATGAATGCTTTATCTGAATTGTACAAAGCCGGACATGAAAATACGATGCATCTGTATGTTGTCTTTCCAACGTCCCGTATGTCTTCATAAGTATGACGATATTGCCGTTATGATTAAAATATAAATCATGAAACACGACAAATTTTAGCTTTGCATATATGCATATTTCGATTTTGTCTTTATAGTGCAATTTGTTGTGAAGACAGTCGAAACGTATATAAAATTATGTATAATTTGAATATTACCGGTCATTATCACGATATTGTAAATCGGGGTTGACAAAAACAGTTTGTTACATGTATAATATGAAATGGAACGTAGCATAATTCATATTGCTTTATTAACATTATCGAAGCAGCAATATAATACAAAGTGAAAGGAGTTGATGCAAAACGGTCGGATGCATCCTGAAATCTGACCGCATTCTGAATTGATAAACTGCATCAACATATCATCATCACGTTTTGAAAGATTCAGTATCCAGCGTTGCACGATCCGATCAAATCATATGGCATTGTCTTCATAATGTAAATGAAATGAAAATGAAATACATCCGGCATGAAACGGCGGTTTGATGTCGGAAAACGCTGCATATGAGATCACAAAAAAGCATGAAACAGATTTAGGAAGGAATACGAAGGGATGTTTATTGAACTGAACGAAGTGCAAAAGAGCATTTATTTTGAATGCCTTGCAGGCGGAAAACTTGCGTACAATATTTCAGCGGCATTGCGCGTGCAGAAGCTGGATGTATCAGTGCTGAAAAAGGCATTGATGCTGCTTGTATCGGAGCAGGAAGCGCTCCGCAGCAGCATTGCAGTGCGTGGAAATCAGCCGATGCTGGAGATTCGGGATGAAGCTCCGGTTGCTTTTGCTGCGCTTTCTGCGGAAAACGAATCTGATTTGGAGAAAAAAGTAAAAGAGGCGATGTTTCACGCATTTGATCTGGAAACGCCGCCGCTTTACCATACCGCTTACATTGCATCTGCGGAACAGGCTGTCTTTGTTGTGTCCATGCACCATTTGATCTCAGACGGCATTTCCGCAGATCTTTTTATACGCCGTTTGTTTGCGCTTTATCACAGCATGACGGCAGAGGAACCGTTTTCCCTGTCGGTGAATGACGGCTATCAGCAGTTTCTGCAAAAGGAAAACCGCAAGCTGACAGCGGGCAAATATGAACGGCAGAGAACGTATTGGAAGCAGAAAATGGATGGAGCAGAACCGCTTTCGCTGATTCCGGATCGCATTGACAATGAAGCGGAGAACGGCATCGGCGCAGAGCAGCGTTTTGCGATTTCTCCGGCGCTTTATGAGAAGCTGGATGCAGTTGCAAAAGCACATGATATGTCTGTATTCATGGTTGTGCTGGGCGCATTCAGCGTGCTGATGGGACGCTATGCAAATACAGATGATGTGGTCATTTCATCATCCTTTTCTTATCGTCCGGGCTTCTCGCAGGATGAATCCATCGGCTGCTATATTTACACGCTTCCGCTGCGTTTTGATACACAGGCAAACCAGCGTTTTTCGGATGTGATGCAGCAGTCTTTGCAGAATGTATTTGAAGCATATCAGAACATTGGCTACCCGAATAATCTGATTGCCCGTGATGTCATGCCGGCGGATCAGATGATAAACGGTTCGCTGTTTGACATCACATTTATCTGTGATATGTATGACAAACAGGCAGATGAAATTGAAGGCATTTATGAAACAGATGAAGTGACATTCCCCGGAAAAATGATGGTTATTATGCAGACGATCGGGGATGAATCCTGCATGAAATTCCAGTATAAACGGCAGTTCTTCTCGGATGATACGATCCGCAGCATGGGCGAACATTTCGTGCAGTTACTGGAACAGGCGGCATCTGATCCGGAGCAGACCCTTCTGGATCTGAATTGGTTTACGACCGGTGAGGAGCAGGCGCTGCTGACAACATGGAATGCATCGGATTATTTTCCGTATATTCCGCAGAATATTGCAGATGTATTTGAGAAAAAAGTACAGGCACATCCGGATGCGATCGCATTGACAGCAGACGGCAAAACTTATACAAATGCTGAGATCAACGCAATGGCAAACAGCATTGCAGCCAGATTGATCCCGCTGAAAAAAGCAGAAAATCCGCTGATCGGCGTACAATTGCGCCGTTCGCCGGCATTGATCGCATCGCTGCTGGGTGTCTTGAAAGCCGGCTGCGGATATGTGCCGATTGATGTTCATTATCCGGAAGAACGGAAAGCCTTCATCATGAAAGATGCATCGGTCAGTGTGGTCATTACCGCGCATGAAATGATGTCCGAAGCATTTGCAAATGCAGATATTATTTTTGCGGATGACGATGCGCTCTATCAGGAAAATGCAGCAGATCCGCAGATTTCCAGACATCCGGAAGATCTTGCATATGTGGAATACACATCCGGTTCAACGGGTACACCGAAAGGTGTTATGATTACAAATGCAAATGTCATCAATACGGCGCTTGATCTGGAAAGACGGTTTCCGCTGGAAGAACAAGATGTTTATCTTTTGAAAACGACCTATACATTTGATATTTTCGGTACGGAATTTTATGGCTGGATTGTCGGAAACGGCAGGCTTTGTCTTCTGGAGCAGGACGGCGAAATGAAGCCGGAAGTGATCGCACAAACTGTCTTTGAAAACCGTGTCACGCACATCAATTTTGTACCTTCCATGTTCCGGCTGTTTCTGGAAGCCGCAGAGCATGATGCAGAAATGAAATCGAAACTGCAATCGCTGAAATGGGTATTTCTGGGCGGTGAAGCCGTGACGCAGGATGTGATGCAGAAATATTTTGCACTCGGCATATCGGCGAAAGCGGAAAACATGTACGGCCCGACCGAAGCGACCATGTGGGCGACCCATCAGCCGCTGCGGGATGCATCTGCACATTTTGATCCGTATATCGGTGCTCCGCTGAATGCATATCGCTGCTATATTGCGGATCGTGCCGGCAGACTTTGTCCGGTCGGTGTACCGGGTGAGCTGTGCATCAGCGGTGCAGGACTTGCAAAGGGCTATCTGAACAGACCCGAACTGAATGCTGACCGTTTTACAGCAAATCCGTTTTATCGTCCGGAGACAGATGCGGAGATCTATCAGAAGATGTACCGCACGGGTGACCTTGCACGCCGCAGACCGGACGGCAATCTGGAATTTCTGGGCAGAATGGACGCACAGGTCAAGATCGGCGGTGTCCGCATCGAACTCGGCGAGATCGAGACTGCAATGGGCAAACACAGCAAGATCGTGCAGGCGGTTGCGGCAGTCCGGAAAGACCGCGGCGGAATGGATTGCATCTGCGCATATTATACCGGTGCAGAAGAACTGCCGGCAGCAGAATTGCGCAAATTTCTTGCAGATCTGATTCCCGGATATATGATTCCGATGTTCTTTATTTACTGTGAGAAGATTCCGCAGAATAACAGCGGAAAAGCGGACAGAAAAGCACTTGCAGCGATGGCACTGCCGTCCGGAAACGGGACAAAATCGGCAAGCCGTTCCGATGCAGCAGCAGAAACGATCGCACAGGCATGGCAGGACGTACTGGGGACAGATGCATTTGATGAAAATGACAGCTTCTTTGAGATCGGCGGACATTCCTTTGCATTGATCCGTGTGCATAATATCCTGAAAGAAAAGCTCGATCCGACGCTTTCGATCAATGCTTTGATCCAGTATCCGACTGTGCGCAAACTGGCAGATTATCTGGCAGGCAGCAAACAGCAGGTGCAGCAGGTGAAACCGGCAGCAGAACCGGAGCACACCGCCTTCAAAGATACCGATATTGCAATTGTCGGCATTTCGGTCGATGTACCGGGTGCATCGGATGTACAGGCATTCTGGAATGTCCTGAAAAACGGCGAAGAAACGATCCATTTTTACAGTGATGCGGAATTGCGGGAACTTGGAATCGGGGAGAATCTGATCCACTCCAAACATTATGTCAAGGCGAAGGGCAGAGTGGATGATCTGGAAGTATTTGATTCCTTTTTCTTTGGTATTTCGCCGAAGGAAACAGAGCTGACATCGCCTTCTCTGCGTCTGCTTTATAAGGGTGCATGGCAGGTTCTGGAAGATGCCGGATATGTGCCGGAAACCTTTGACGGCAGGATCGGTGTATTTCTGGGCGGATCGGATGATTTTGCATGGTATCGGCATGCATTGTTCCACAATCAGAATTACAGTGATACCTATCAGGCATATACATTGAGCACAAATCATTTTCTTGCCACGAGACTTTCCTATAAATATGACTTCAAGGGCCCTGCGCTGACAGCCTTGACGGGCTGTTCGACATCGCTTGTAACGGCGCATCTGGCATGCCGTTCTTTGCAGGCGCACGAGTGTGAAATGGCGATTGCAGGCGGTATTACGGTTGAATTGCCGAATGAAGGCGGATATTTGTATGAAGCGGGCATGATGTTCTCGCCGGATGGTCACTGCCGTCCGTTTGATGCACAGGCAGCGGGTACTGTTTTCTCGAACGGTATGGCACTGGTAGCGATGCGGCGGCTGGAAGATGCAGTCCGTGACGGCGATCATATTTATGCAGTCATCAAAGGCTCAGCGCTGAATAATGACGGCAGCAATAAGATCAGCTATACAGCGCCGAGTGAAGACGGTCAGGTGGAAGTCATTCGTGCAGCTTATCAGAATGCAGGCATTGACCCGACCACGGTGCGATATGTCGAAGCACACGGAACCGGCACATTGCTGGGTGATCCGATCGAAGTCAGTTCTCTGACGCGGGCATTTGCAACAGATCAGAAGCAATTCTGCACATTAGGCTCGCTGAAGGGCAATATCGGACATACCGATACAGCAGCAGGTGTCGTCGGACTTTCGAAGGTGAGTTTGTGTCTTGACCGGAAATATTTACCGGCAACTGTCAACTATGCGATTCCGAATCCGAAGGCGAATTTTGAACAAACGCCGTTTGTGGTAAAGAACACGGGTGAGGCATGGGAGAGAAGTGCCGCACATCCGGAGATTCCGCTGCGTGCAGGCATCAATTCTTTTGGTGTCGGCGGAACGAATGCACATTTTGTATTGGAAGAAGCGCCGCAGCGTGCAGAAACGCCGTCAGACAGCCGCTATCACATTTTACCGTTTGCAGCCAAAACGGAAACAGCGCTGCACAATACGATGGCAAAGGTCTTGCGTTATCTGGCAGAGCATCCGGAGATCCGTCTTGCAGATGCAGCCTATACGCTGCGAAACGGCAGAAAGAAATTTGCATACCGGAAATATGCGGCATTGACGGAAGACATGCGCACACCGGAGCAGATCGAGCAATTGATCGAGCGTCTGACAAAAGCGCAGACCAACGCGCTGCAAACGGAAACAAAGCAGATATGCTTCCTGTTTTCGGGACAGGGCAGCCAGTATCAGGGCATGTGCAAAGCGCTTTATACCGGTGACAGCGCCGATCCGCTTTGCAGCATGTTCCGCGAAGAAGCAGACCGCATTCTGAATTGTCTGCCGGAGCAGGAGCGTGCAGAATATTTTGATGTCCTTTACGGCACAGCAGATCCGGCGAAGATCAACCAGACGCAATACACCCAATTTGCATTATTCCTGACAGAATATGCAATTGCACAGATCCTGCTGCGGCTTGGTGCAGAGCCTGCGCAATTGCTCGGACACAGCATCGGAGAGGTGACCGCGGCAGCCGTCGCGGGCATCTGGACACCGGAAGATGCCGTCAGAATCGTGATCGCACGCGGCAAGCTGATGCAGGCGCAGAAGCCGGGCTCCATGCTTGCGGTCATGGCAGATGCATCTGAAATTGAACCGTATCTGCCGGAAACGCTTTCGCTTTGTCTGCGCAATACGACCGCACGCTGTGTTGTAGGCGGATGCAAGGAAGATGTCGAAGCATTCAGCGCGGTATTGAAAGAAAAGGGCATCGGCAATACGATTCTGCGCACCTCTCATGCGTTCCATACGGGCATGATGCAGGAAGCTGCGGAACAGTTCCGGAAGGTGCTTGCAGAAGTGACATTCCATGCGCCGAAATACCGTTTGCTCTCGAATGTGACCGGTACATATGCAGGGGAAGAAATGCAGCAGCCGCAGTATTGGGCAGAGCATATTATGAGCTGTGTGCTGTTTGAGCAGAATCTGCATGAAATGTTTACAGAACCGGCAGGGATCGCAGTTGAGATCGGCCCCGGCAAAACGCTGACCGCATTTGCACGGCAGCATGCAGACCGGAAAGACGATTGGGCGTATGTCAATACTGTGCGGCATATCAAAGAAACCGCATCGGATATCGGCTATTTATATGAAGCGATCGGCATGCTGGAATCAGCGGGATTGCTGAAAGAAACGCCGGAAGCACTGGGCATCAAAGGAAATCGTGTATCATTGCCGACATATGTATTTGATCCGATCTCCTATCCGATCCGGCTGACAGAAGAACCGGAAACGACCGGTAAACAGATGACCGCAGCGCGAAAAGAGAAAAAGCAGATCGTTGCATTGACCGATCTGAAAACAGCAGAGCACTATGCAGCATATGCATACAGAGAAGTATTCGGCTTTGAGGAACTGGATATGGATGCAGATTTCTTTGCACTCGGCGGCGATTCGCTGAAGGCTGTGAGTATGGCAGCGGCATTGAAAAATGTGCTGGGGATTGTGGTTGAGGTGAATGATATTTTTGCAAATGTCACACCGCGGAAGCTGGCGGAATATCTGCTTGCAAACCACAAAACAGAGGCAGCCGATGCAGATGCGATCGAACCGGCACCGGAACAGGATGCATACACGATCTCGGCGGCACAGCGCAGAATGTATACCATGTATCAGATGGATCGGGAAGCGCTTGCATATAATCTGCCTTCTGCAACCGCGATCACAGGCAGACTGGAACCGGAACGTGTGACCAATGCAGTCCGGAAGCTGATGCAGCGGCATGAACTGCTGCGCTCGACATTTGAAATGCGCGGCAATCAGATTGTACAGGTGATCCACGATGTACCGGAAACATTACCGGTTGCATTTTCCAAGCAGGAGCTGGATTCTGAAGAAGCATTCCAGCAGGCGGCAGCAAAATTTGTAAAACCGTTTTGTCTGGAAACAGGACCGCTGTTCCGCATGGAACTGGTCGATACCGGAGAAGACCGTCAGCTTTTGTTCTTTGATATTCACCACATCATTGCAGACGGAACGGCAGTCGAGATCCTGACCCGTGATTTCAATACACTCTATGCAGAGGACATGGAACCGCTGCGGATTCAGTATAAGGATTATGCATACTGGCAGCATGAAAATGCAAATTCGGAGCGTCTGATGCAGCAGGAAGCCTATTGGCTCGGACAATTGCAGGGCGAGCTGCCGGTTCTGGAGCTGCCGAGCGATCATCCGCGCAAAGAGATCTCCGGTGTTTCGGGCGGCAGAGTCAAATTTGATCTGACACCGGAAGCAGAAGCAGCAGTGCAGACACTCGGCAGACAATACGGCGCAACGAATTTCATGGTCATGCTGACGGCATGGTATATTTTGCTTGCACGGTATTCCGGGCAGGATGATATCATTGTCGGCACACCGGTTTCCGGCAGAACAACAGATGATACCCGTGAAATGATCGGTATGTTTGTCAATATGCTGGCATTGCGGAATTATCCGTCCGGCGAGAAATATGTATCGGATTTCCTGCAGGAAGTCAAGGAAAATGTATTGCAGGCGCTGCAAAATCAGGATTATCAGTTTGACACATTGACCGAACGGATCCATGTGGAACGCAAGCTGAACCGCAATGCAGTGTTTGATGTCTCGTTTGATTATCACAATATGCGGCTGTATGATCTGGAAGTCAACGGTTTGAAATTCAAATCCCGTGAGATTGACAGCCATGCAGTTTCCACGGATCTGATCCTGACTTGTTTTGAGGATGAAACACGCAATCTGACCGGCTGCATTGATTATGCGGCAGATCTGTTTGAACCGGAAACGATTGGGCGCATGACCGCACAATATCAGCAGATTTTGTGCTATGCGGCAGAAAATCCGGATTGCAGGCTTTCGGAGATCCCGTTGTTCAGTGCACCGGATCTTGAAATCATCAAGCGGCAGTTTGCGAAGAATACGACGGATGAACCGTGCTGTATTCAGGAATTGTTTGCACAGACAGCCGCACGGATCCCGGATGCAATTGCGCTGATGACATCGGACGGAAAGCAGTACACATATGCAGAGCTGGATGCAGAAACGAACCGTGCAGCGAGGGCATTGCGTGCAGACGGTGTTAAACCGGAAAGCTGCGTCGGCATCATGGCAGAACGGAACGAAGACCTTGTGATTGCGGTACTTGCGATCCTGAAAGCAGGCGGCACTTATGTTCCGCTGGATGTGCGTTATCCGCAGGAACGGCTGCAATATATGGCAGAACAGTGCAGGATGCATTGTATCCTTGCATCGGATGAATTTGCAGCAGATGCTGAAAAAATGTGTCGTGTATTGAAGATGCGGGATGTCCGGAATACGGATGATGACCGTGCACTCACGCTGCAAAATGATCCGGATGACACAGCATATATCATCTTTACATCGGGTTCCACGGGACAGCCCAAGGGCGTGCTGGTACGGCATGCAAACGTGGTCAATCTGATCCGCGATCATCAGGCACGCGGACTGTTTGCAGCACCGGATGACCGGATCGCAAGCATCGCATCGCCCTCATTTGATATTTTTGTATTTGAAACGCTGATCCCGCTGTGCAGCGGCGGATCGGTCTATATGGCAAGTGCAGAGGAACAGCTTGACAGTGTACTGTTGAGTCAGAAGATTCTTGCACACCATGTCAATTATTTGCAGGCACCGGTTTCGAGACTGCGTGCAATGACAGATAACACAGAATTCCGTGCAGTTTTGCCGCAAATGCGTGTAATTGTCGGCGGCGGAGAAATGTATCCGGTATCTCTGATGGAAGATCTGCGCCAAAAGACACCGGCACGCCTGTTCAACATGTACGGCCCGACCGAAACGACCGTAACAGCAACCGTCAAGGAATTGACCGAAGCAGATGAAGTGAACATCGGAAGTGCGATTGCAAATACGCAGCTTCTTGTTTTGAATGATACAGACATGCTCCAGCCGGTCGGTGTATACGGTGAATTGTGTATCGCAGGAGCCGGCATCAGCAAGGGTTATCTGAACCGGCAGGAAGAAACCGAAAAACGCTTTATCAGCGTGCTTTTGCCGGACGGCACATCCATTCCGGTCTATCGTACAGGCGACAGAGCCAGACTGCTTGCAAACGGTGAAGCAGAGCTTTCCGGCAGAATGGACGATCAGGTGAAGATTCGGGGATACCGGATCGAACTTGGTGAGATCGAAAAGGCAGCCGTTTCGCAGGAAGGCATCGCATACGCAGCCGCCAAAGCATTTACCGCGGAAAACGGCAATACGCAGCTTGCACTGTTTTACAGCATCAGCGAGCAAAATGCAGCTCCGGATTCTCTGCGGGATGCCCTTTCCGATACGCTGAAAAAGAAGCTGCCGCCGTATATGATCCCGACTGTTCTGGTACCGGTTTCGGATATGCCGGTGCTGCGGAACGGCAAGGTCGACCGGAAGGCATTGTCCCTGCCGCATGATACAGAAAACGGGAAAAAGGTCACAAAAACAGCAGGAAATGCCGCAAAGACGAAAATTGAAGCGGAAATCCTGAAAATCTGGAAGAATGTTCTGAATTCCGGAAATATCTCAATAAAAGACAATTTCTTTGATATTGGCGGCAATTCTTACAGTCTGATGCTGGTCAATAATCAACTGAATGACCTGCTCGGACGGACGATCCCGCTGATGACATTGTTTGAGCATCCGACGGTTTCTGCACTTGCAGCGGCAGTCGGCGCAGAGGATGATGCATGGCAGGAAGCGGCAGAAGAAGCAGCGGTCGATTCGGATTCGGATATTGCCGTGATCGGTATGTTCGGACGGTTTCCGGGTGCGGATTCTCCGGAACAATTCTGGGAGAATATTGTGAACGGTACAGAGTCGATCGGCGCATTTACAGAAGCAGAATTGCAGCAGGCAGGCATTCGTCCGGAAGAATACCATGATCCGGATTATGTCAATGCAAAGGGCAGTCTTGCAGACGTTGATTATTTCGATGCAGACTTTTTCAAATATTCGAAAAAGGAAGCAAATGCGATGGATCCGCAGATGCGTGTCCTGCACATGTGCGTATGGAATGCACTGGAAGATGCCGGTTATGACCCATATCGTTATCAGGGGAAGATCGGTTTGTTTGCGGGCAGCAGTTCCAATATGGCATGGATGACAAAGTTCCTTGCACAGCGGGATCATGCACTTCAGGCATTTGAGGTCATGACCATCAATGACAAGGATTTCCTGACAACAAAAATCTCGTATAAACTGAATCTGAAAGGCCCGAGCATGAATGTGCAGACTGCTTGCTCGACATCTCTGGTCGCCATTCATCAGGCAGTGAAATATTTGCAGTGCGGCGAAGCCGACATTGCAGCAGCAGGCGGTGTCTCGATCACATATCCGCGCAAAGAGGGTTATTTGTGGCATGAAGGCATGATCTATTCCCGTGACGGACATTGCCGTCCGTTCTCGGATGATGCTTCCGGTACGGTTCCCGGCAACGGCTGTGCAGTCGTTGTATTGAAAAAACTGAGCGCAGCCCGCAGAGATCATGACAATATTTATGCAGTCATCAAAGGCTCAGCAATTAACAATGACGGCATTGATAAAATCGGTTATACTGCTCCGAGCATTACCGGTGAAATGGATGTAATCCGGAAGGCACTCCGTCAATCCGGTATTCAGCCGGAAGAAATCCAGTATGCGGAAACGCACGGAACCGGTACGGCTTTGGGTGATCCGATCGAAATTTCAGCGCTTGACCGTGCATGGAATACCGATCAGCGTCAATACTGCGCATTGGGTGCGGTAAAAGCAAATATCGGTCATTTGGATGCAGCGGCAGGTGCAGCCGGATTCATCAAAGCGGTACAGGTCTTGCAGCATAAAACCATTCCGCCGCTGGTTCATTTCCATCAGATCAATCCGAAAATTGATCTTGCAAACAGCCCGTTCTACATCACAACAACGCCAAAACCGATCACTGCAAAGACCGCACATGCTTCGGTCAGCGCATTCGGCATCGGCGGTACAAACGCACATGTCATTTTGGAAGAATCGCCGCAGAATGGACGGCATGCCCTTCCGGATATGACGAATCTGCTTGTATTTTCTGCGAAAACAGAATCTGCGCTTTCCAATACCGTGAACAAAGTCTGCGCGTATCTGCATCAACATCCGGAAGTGAATTTGTCGGATGCTGCATACACATTACAGGTCGGACGCGGCGAATTTGAATATCGTAAGGCTTGCATCTTCCGTGACGGCGTACAGACAGAAACAATCACAGGCAATTGCAATGAACAGACACCGGCTCAGATCTGGAATATCCCGGATGAACGCACTGTTTTGCAGTCGGATCTCTATGGCAGAAATGACGGCATCGGACAGCTTTTCACCGGCTTTGCAGATGAGATTCTGCGGGTTCTGCGTTACAGCGAATCGCATGCGGTCAAAGAAGCACTGCGCAGCGGTCAGGCAGATGACAAGACCATTCAGGCACTTTGCAGACTGACAGCCTGCTATGCCGCTATGAAAACAATGTCCGCGCTTTGCGGCGATCCGGAGCGTATTTGCGCAGAAGGAATTGCACATTTGAGTGCGGCTGTTTATGCCGGTCTGGTGCAGCCTGCCGATGCGGTTCAGCAGATTACAAATGCAACAGAATATGCAGCAGATACGGAAGAAATGCAGCATGCAGGATTGTACATTCAGAATTGTTTGTATGCAAAGGATGATGCGCCCGTTCTGACATTGGAAGGCTTCGGTGCGGATGCAGTTTACCGGCTGATCGCAGAGATCTGGGTATCCGGCGGAAGCGTCCGGTGGACGAAGCTGCATGGCAATACGGAACGCTATCGTGTTTCTGTTCCGGGTTATCAGTTTGACCGTGTGCGCTTTGACAGCGATGTTTCCTGGAACGATCAGTTTTCTGCTGCACAAACAGACGATGCAGAGCCGATCCGTGCAGAAGGTTCAATTGATTATGCTGCCGTTTTTGCGGACATCTGGAAGGAAATTCTTGGCTCGAAACCGGAGCAGGATACCGATGATTTCTTTGCACAGGGCGGCGAATCGTTCCATGCCGTTACCATGGCTTCTCTGATCCATAAACGGATGCATGTTGACATTCCGGTATCGGAAATTCTCGATGCAGCACAGTTTGGTCAGATCTTGCAAAATATTTTGAACCGTGTCGATACATCCTGCGAAAATACAGCAGATACGGAAATTCCGATTCTGCCGGATCAGGAATATTATGAAACATCTTCGGCACAAAAAAGAATGTATACCGTTCAGCAGATGCTCGGTGACAGCATTGCATATAACCTCGCCGCTGTGTATCGTGTTGACGGTGAACCGGATATCGAAAAGCTCCGGAACGTCTTTGATACGCTCGTGATGCGGCATGCATCCTTCCGCACATCCTTTGCAATCGTGGATGATGAAATCGTGCAGCAAATCCATGCGCAGGTGCCTTCTGTCCTGACTTGCGAAACCTGTGCGCCGGATCAGCTTGATGATGCGGTAAAACGTGCGGTTCAGCCGTTTGATCTTTCTCAGGCTCCGCTGATGCGCGTCAAAGTCATCAGTACGGGTGCGGACGAGCATTATCTCGTGGTCGATATGCACCATATCATTGCTGACCAAAGCTCTATGGCTGTGATGATGCAGGAATTCTCTTTGCTCTATGCGGGAAAAACGCTGCCCGAAAATCAACTTCGTTACGTCGATTTTGCAGCATGGCAAAACCGTTTGATGCAGAGCAGCAGCTATGAAAAGCAAATGCGTTATTGGCTCGATGAATTCTCTGATGAGATCCCGACGCTCGATTTCCATACCGATTATCGGAAGACCGAACAGGCTTCTATGGCTGGCAAGATTCGCAGTTTTGTTTTGGATCCGGCGCTTTGTACAGAGATCAATCAGTGGCTGGAACAAAAGCATATGACCGGCTATGTGCTGATCGCTGCGGCGCTGGAAATGCTGCTTTGGAAGTATACCGATAAAACGGATTTTGTGTTTGGTACTGCTTTCTCCGGCAGACGTTCCTCGGAATTGAATGCGATCATTGGCATGTTTGTCAATACGCTGCCGATTCGTGTCAAAATGCAGCCGGAACAGTCTGCGGATGTCTTCCTGCAGGAAGTCAGAAGAAAACTGTTTGCGGCGCTGGAAGCACAGGATTGTCAGTATGACCAGCTTGTGGAAGCACTCGGCGTGAATGAAAACGGCGGAAATCCGTTGTTTGATTTTGTGCTCAATTATGTCAGTGTCGGTACGGAAGATTTTGAGATCGACGGTTTGCAGGTCACGCCTTGTGTGCCGGACGAGATCTCTGCAAAATATGACTTTACGATTACTGTTGTGGAAAACGGCGGACAGTATCAGGTGGATATTGAATACCGCACGGCATTGTTCCGCGATGAAACCGCAGAATTGTTCGGTGAACGTCTGATACAGACCGTGCAGCAGCTGATCCGGAAGGACGGCATGCGCCTTTCTGAATATTCTTTGATGACGGATGCCGATTGGACACAATATGCACTGGTCAATCAGACAGATGCGGAGATCCCTGCTGACCGCAGTACCGCAGAACTGTTTGTATCCTGTGCGAAAAAATACGGTGACAGAATTGCTTTGATCCGCAATGACGAAACATATACCTATTCCGAACTCGACCGGATGTCTGACTATGTTGCAAAACAGCTTCAGGATGCCGGTGCTGCCGTCGGTGACCGGATCGGTCTGGTCGTGGAAGAAAGCATTTTGCAGATCGCTGCGATCCTCGGTGTACTGAAATGCGGCGCTGCATATATCCCGATCGACGCTGCATATCCGGATGACAGAATCGCCTATACGCTCAGAGACAGCGGTGCAAAACTTGCCGTCACAACTGCGGCACATGCCGGTAAAATGCCGGATGATGTCC
>DMBA01000133.1 GCA_003446315.1 Ruminococcus sp.
CTGGACGGCACAGAGCTTGCGATCTCCGAATCGCAGGAGAGAATGGCTGTTGTCGTTGCACCGGAAGATGTCGATGCATTTATGGCAGCAGCAGCGAAGGAAAATCTGCTGGCTACTGTCGTTGCAAAAGCAACTGACACCAACCGTCTGCGCATGAACTGGAACGGCAATACCATCGTGGATCTTTCCCGCGAGTTTCTCAATTCCAACGGCGCGGAAAAGCATACCGATATCATTGCTGCCGTTCCGCAGGCAATGCCCAAGCGCGATGCGCGTTATGAGGATACGCCGGACGGCTGGCTGGAACTGATGAGCAGCCTGAATATCTGCTCGCAGAAGGGTCTGGTCGAAAAATTTGACTCCACCATCGGTGCAGGCACTGTGCTGATGCCTTACGGCGGTATCTATCAGCTCACCCCGACACAGGCAATGGCTGCAAAGATCCCGGTGCTTTCCGGTGAAACTTCCACCTGCTCGCTGATGGGCTGGGGCTTCCATCCGGTCATCTCCGAACATTCGCCCTATCACGGCGCGATCTATGCCGTCATTGAATCCGTTGCAAAGGTCATTGCAGCAGGCGGCTCGTGGCATCAGTGCTGGCTCACCTTCCAGGAATACTTTGAGCGCACCCAGAACAATCCGAAGCGCTGGGGCAAGCCGTTCTCGGCTCTGCTCGGTGCATTCCGTGCGCAGCTCGAACTTTCCTGCGCATCCATCGGCGGCAAGGACTCTATGTCCGGTACATTCGAGAACATTGATGTTCCGCCGACACTCGTTTCGTTCGCTGTTTCTGTTGCCGATACCAAGCGCGTTGTCTCGCCGGAATTCAAATCCGCCGGCAGCACCGTCATCCGCATCGCACCGGAATATTCCAGCAGCGGTCTGCCGAACTGGGATACCATCCGTGCTGTATTCGATCAGCTTGAGCAGATCATCTCGGACGGCAGAGCAAAGGCTGTCTGGTCGGTCAGCAGCGGCGGTGTTGCGGAAGGTCTGGCAAAAATGGCATTCGGCAACCACATCGGCTTTGAATTCACCAAGACCCTGCCGGAGCATGTGCTCTTTGATCCGTGTGCAGGTTCCTTCCTGATTGAACTGGAAGGCGCTGCAAAACCGGGCGAAGAAGTCATCGGCAGAACCACAGAACAGTATAAGATCTTCAGCGATGCACAGACCATCAGCCTTGATACCCTGCAAAAAGCATGGGAAGGCAAGCTGGAATCTGTTTTCCCGTGCAGAATCAAGACCGCATTCGCAACCATCGAATCCTATGCACACAAAGCAGAAAGCCGTCCGGCACCTGCCATCAAGGTTGCAAAGCCGCGTGTCCTGATTCCGGTCTTCCCCGGCACCAACTGCGAATATGATACTGCAAGGGCATTTGAACGTGCAGGCGCAATTCCGGAAGTGCTGGTCATCCGGAACCTCTCTGCATCCGCGATCGAGGAATCCGTGGAAGCAGCCGTCAAGCAGATTCAGAATTCCCAGATGATTATGATTCCGGGCGGATTCTCCGGCGGTGACGAACCGGACGGCTCCGGCAAGTTTATCACCGCATTCTTCCGCAATCCGAAGGTCACAGATGCTGTGCACGATCTGCTGAAAAACCGTGACGGTCTGATGCTCGGTATCTGCAACGGCTTCCAGGCACTCATCAAGCTGGGTCTGGTTCCGTATGGCGAGATCACCGATATGAGCGAGAACTCCCCCACGCTGACCTTCAATACCATCGCACGCCACCAGAGCATGATGGTCACGACCCGTATCGCATCCAATCAGTCGCCGTGGCTGGCTGCATGCGAAGTCGGTGATCTGCACACCATCCCGATCTCGCACGGTGAAGGCAGATTCATCGCATCCGGCTCTTTGCTCCAGCGTCTGGCAAATAACGGTCAGATTGCAACGCAGTATGTGGATCTGTCCGGCAGACCGACAATGGATATCCGCTTCAACCCGAACAGCTCGGTCGATGCCATCGAAGGCATTACCTCTCCGGACGGCAGAGTGCTCGGCAAGATGGGTCACAGCGAGCGTATCGGCGATATGGTCTGCAAGAATGTACCCGGTCAGAAGGATCAGAAGATCTTCGAAAGCGGTGTGCGCTATTTCGCCGACTAAAAATTAAATAATCATCTTTTGAGACTGTGAAACATTCGTTTCGCAGTCTCTTTTTATACAAGAATCAGCGTTCTTGACAATTCTTTTCAACACTTACATGTATTTTCGCTTGCACAATCACGAAATGTGGTAATATGGTTGACATTATGAAGATATTGTGGTAAAATTACAAACGATGAAGGCCTGCATCATTTCGTTAAATTTCCACTTTTCAGTCACACTATTTTTATTTGCTACATTGAGGAGGATCACATGAAAAAACACATTCGCAAAATCGCTTCTATCATGCTTTCCGCTACACTGGGTGCTGCAATGGTCTCTCAGATGCCCTTGACCGCTTCCGCTGCATCCTATACTTACGAAGACCAGTATTCCAAAATTTCCTACAACCTCGTAACAGATGAAGGCGAAACCAGAGCCGAAATCACCAGCGTTGTCAGCAAAAACTATACGCTTTCTTCCGGCAATGTCTTCATTTACATTCCGGACACCCTTCAGAACTATCCTGTCATTCTCGGATCCTATGCGTTCAGCTCTATGAACACCAAGTTCGAAGTGACCTGCAGTCCCAAGAAGATCAAGGCATATGCTTTCTACAAGTGCAACGGTCTGGAAGAATTCTATGTCTCGCAGAACTGTGAATCGGTCGAATCTTACGCTTTTTATAACTGCGACTACCTGAAAAGAGCGATCTTCACCGGTTACGGCTTCCAGACAGAAGATGATTCCAAGCTGGAAATCAAGACAAAAGCATACTATAGCTGCGACAGACTGAACTACATCGCTTTCGGCTGCCGTGACGATATCATCATCAACCGCCGCGCTTTCTACGGAAGCTACAAGCTGACATCCATGAGCAATGATAACGCTTCTTTTGACCATTGCTCCATGTATGTGCAGGAAGGCGCATTTGAAGGCACCGGTCTTGTCGGCACAAACAAGAGCATCGTTCCTGCAAGCAGCGTTGCTTCCAGATACGGCTGGTACGACAGAGGCAAGGCAGGACAGATGGTCGGCGATGTTCTGATCGTCAATCTGCTCGTCAATACGCCGGATACCCCTGCTTTCGAGTATAGCCCCAGCTATGGCGTAAACTACGGTGCAGGCTATAATAGCTGGCTGCTGGAACAGGAAGCAGCAAAATACGGTGTTGATCTGGACATCAACAACCAGAGTGTACATGTCAGCACTTCCCTGAATGTGAATTCCATCTGCAATACTTCCACATTCACCAGCAGAGCAGAAGTTCTGTCCGCATTGAAGAAACAGTACGCCTTCCTTTCCGGCTGCTCCAGCATTTCCGCAGCAGAGGATGCACTGATGGATCACTTCGGCTGCAACCAGATTGCTTTTATTGTCAACCTGAACTGCGACGGCCGATCCTTTGCATGGGTCACCAAGGAATCCGCAGAGTATGCTGTTGTTTTCTACCGCGGTACCGTCAGCTACAACAACGGGCATGTTTGGCTGCACGAAGTTTGCCACCTCTTCGGCGCACATGATGTATACGAAGAAGTTGCATCGAATGACTGGTACGTTGGCAGATACATGAACAAGGATCTCATGTATCACAACGAAGTCAACATCGGCTGGTTCACAGCTTGCACGCTGGGCTGGACTGATACTGCAATGAAATCGGATGCAGATGCTGTTTGGGGAACCAACAACGCAAGCGGCGCTGCTGTCAACCGTGTATACGCTCCGCTTCAGTAATCAGAGCGCAATATTCTGCATTTCATACAACGATTCATCCCCGTCAATGCACATTGGCGGGGATGCTTCTTTGTGCGCCGGAA
>DMBA01000259.1 GCA_003446315.1 Ruminococcus sp.
CACATGGTATGAGATCATCAACAATGTCACCATCTAAATAATAGTGTCCCTGCCAAAACAACTGAACCCCAAAGACCGCTTCGCAGCCTTCCCGCTGCGGGGCGGCTTTTTTGCTTCAAGATATTCACGACAAAAACGCAAGTATCAGCGGCTGAAAATTTTATCCGATTGCGCAGATTTGAGACTTGCTTTTTTGATATAAATATGGTATAATGTAACAGTATGGATTCCAGTATGGACAGATCACGGAAACCACGAAAGGATGCGTACATATCATATGGAAAAAATCGGAACAATTGCAAGAGAACGGCTCGCTCTGCTGTTTGACGGCGGAGTTTTTACAGAGCTGGATGCGCTGCGGCAGGAAAAAGATGATCCCGCTGCCGTCGTTTGTGCACACGGATACGTTGAAGGACAGGCTGTCTGCGCGTTTGCGCAGGCTTCGGATGTCAACAGCGGTGTGATGGGAAAGAATACTGCCGGTAAGATCAAGCGGCTGTTTGCGATCGCTGCAAAAACCGGCACGCCGATCGTCGGGATCTATGATTCCAACGGCGTTTATGTTGACGGTACAGCCGATTCGCTGACCGCTTACGGAAAATTGATTGCCGCTGCTGCAAAGCTCTCCGGTGTTGTACCGCAGATCTCTGTGATTGCAGGCGTTTGTGCCGGAAGCGCTGCCCTGATGGCTGCTTCTGCGGATTTCGTCATTGCGGCTGAAAATGCAGAGCTTTATCTCACGCCGCCGTTCGGTACGGATGCTGCAAAACCGCAGACCGCTGCAAAAGCAGGCGTTGTCGCATCTGTTTGTGCGGATGACAAAGCTGCAATGGAACAGGCAAAAGCACTTTTGCGGAAACTGCCTGCAAACAATATCGCCGGTGCACCTGTTTGCGAATTTGATGAGCCGGCCGCTGCATGCAAAAAGGATACACTCCTCAAAGGCATCGCCGATGAAGGCTCTCTGCTGCCGCTTTATGAAGCATACGGCAATTCTGTTGAGACTGCACTCGCAACCGTGCGCGGTCAGTCCGTCGGTATCATCACGACCTGCGGCAGCGACGATGCACTTTCTGCGGATGATGCTGCAAAAATGGCACGTTTTGTCCGTACCTGCGATGCATTCTCCATCCCGGTGCTGACCGTTGTTGATACGATCGGATTCGCTGCCGATAATGATGCTGCAAGAAACGGCTCTCTGCGTGCGATGACACAGCTCTGCGGTGCTTATGCAGAGGCAACGACCGTCAAGATCGCACTGATTGCAGGTGAGGCTTGCGGTGCAGCATTCTCTGCGATTGCAGGACGCGGTGCAGGCAGCGATTATGTCATTGCATGGGACAGCGCAGCAATCGCGCCGATGCGTCCGGAAGGCGCAGTCGAATTCCTGTGGCATGATAAGCTCAAGGGCGCAGCCGATGTCAACGCAAAGCGTGCAGAGCTTGCAAAAGAATATAAGAACACACTCGCTTCGGCTGAAAAAGCAGCACAGCTTGGTGCTGTGGATGCTGTCATTCCGGCTGCGGAGACCCGTCAGGCTGTCACCGCCGCGCTCGATCTGCTCGAAGGCAAGCGCGTTTCGAATATGCCGAAGAAACACAGCAATATTCCGTTTTAATCATGCGTGAAGGCTGCGGTTTGCGCCGCATGCGTTCCGAATCTATATTTCAGGAGGATTATCATGAGCAAGCAGTTTCGTGTAACCGTTAATAATAAACAGTATGATGTCGTTGTTGAGGAGATGGGTGCAGGCAGTGCACCGGCTCCCGCAGCAGCCCCCGCCCCCGCAGCAGCTCCGGCACCGGCAGCAGCTCCCGCACCCGCAGCAGCACCGGCTCCGGCAGCTTCCGCCGCTGACGGCACCCCCGTTTCTGCTCCGATGCCCGGCACCATTCTGGATGTCAAGTGCAATGCCGGCGACAGCGTCACAAAGGGTCAGGTGCTCTTTGTGCTCGAAGCAATGAAAATGGAAAATGATATCGTGGCTCCGGAAGACGGCACCATTCTCTCCGTCAACACCACCAAGGGCAGCACTGTCAATCCCGGCGATGCACTTGCAATTCTGGGCTGATCGGAAAGTGTGAACGACTATGGCAAAAATTGGAATTACAGAAACCGTCCTGCGTGATGCGCATCAGTCTTTGATCGCAACCCGCATGACGACAGATGAAATGCTCCCCATTCTGCCGGAGCTGGATAAGATCGGATTCCGTTCCATTGAATGCTGGGGCGGTGCAACATTCGATTCCTGCCTGCGCTTCCTCAATGAGGATCCGTGGGAAAGACTGCGTATTCTCAAGAAGAATATGCCGAACACCCCGCTGCAAATGCTGTTCCGCGGTCAGAATATGCTCGGCTATCGGCACTATGCAGACGATGTCGTGGAATATTTCGTGCAGAAGTCGATTGCAAACGGCATTGATGTCATCCGTATTTTCGATGCACTCAATGATATCCGCAACCTCGAAACCGCGATCAAAGCGGCGAAAAAGGAAGGCAATGCACATACGCAGGTCGCAATGAGCTTCACGACCGGCGAAGTCTTCACAGATGAATACTATGTCAAATATGCAAAGCAGATCGAAGATGCCGGCGCAGATTCCATCTGCATCAAGGATATGGCAGCACTGCTGACACCTTATCGTGCAGAATCGCTCGTGAAGGCGCTGAAGCAGGCAACCAAACTGCCGATCCAGCTCCACACACACTATACTTCCGGTCTTGCTTCGATGTGCCTGCTGAAGGCAGTGGAAGCGGGCGTGGATGTCATTGATACGGCAATGTCTCCGCTGGCACTGGGCACATCCCATGCACCGACAGAATCTATGGTCGCTGCATTGCAGGGTACCGAATATGATACCGGCATCGACCTTGTAAAACTCTGCGAGCTGCGCCCCTTCTTCATGAAGCTGCGTGATAAGTATATCGAATCCGGTCTGCTCGACCCCAAGATGCTTGCAACCGACGCAAAGACCCTGATCTATCAGGTGCCGGGCGGCATGCTCTCGAACCTGCTTTCTCAGCTCAAACAGGCAGGCAAGGAAGATCAGCTCACCGCTGTGCTCGAAGAAGTACCGCGTGTCAGAAAAGATGCAGGCTTCCCGCCGCTGGTCACCCCGACTTCTCAGATCGTTGGCACACAGGCTGTGTTCAATATCATTTCGGGCGAGCGCTATAAGATGGTCACAAAAGAATTCCGCGCAATGGTGCGCGGTGAATACGGCAGAACACCGTTGCCGATTGATCCGGAATTCCAGAAGAAGATCCTCAAGGATACAGAGCCGATCACCTGCCGTCCTGCCGATCTGCTGGAGCCGGAGCTTGATAAACTCCGCGAAGAGTGCGCTGAATGGATCACACAGGATGAGGATGTCCTTTCCTATGCGCAGTTCGGACAGGTCGCTGTGAAGTTCTTCGAAAAGCGCCGCGATAAGATGTTCGGACTGGACGGCGTTCACGGCGACGCGGAAAAACAAATCCATCCGGTATAATCCCCGTCAGGAAATGCTCCGGGAGACCGCTGTTCTTTTGGTCAGCGGTCTTTCCCCCGTTTCGGATGGGGCTGAAAGGAGCTTTTTAGATTGCCCATATGTATTTCACCGGAGCTGCCTGCTTATCAGGCGCTTCTTAATGAGCATATCTTCGTTATGAGCAGCGAGCGTGCGATGCATCAGGATATCCGTTCGCTTCGGATCCTGATTCTGAATATCATGCCGAAAAAGCTCGAAACAGAATTGCAGCTTCTGCGCCTGCTGAGTAATACCCCGCTGCATGTGGATATTTCTTTGATGCGCATGGAGTCTCATGTCTCCAAAAATACTGCCCAGAGCCATATGGATGCGTTTTATACAACGCTTTCCGAAGTGCGCGAACAGTATTTCGACGGCATGATTATTACCGGTGCACCCGTGGAGCAGATGCCGTTCGAGAAAGTCGATTACTGGCAGGAGATCTGCGATCTGATGGAGTGGTCAAAAACACATGTGTTCAACACACTCCATATTTGCTGGGGCGCACAAGCCGGTCTTTATTATCACTTCGGTGTGCCGAAATATGCACTGCCGAAAAAGATGTTCGGCATCTTCCCGCATCGGGCAGAAGTAAAAAAATCGCTGCTGCTGCGCGGTTTTGATGATGTCTTTGATGTGCCGCATTCCCGCCATACCGAAGTGCGGCGTGCGGATATCGAAAAGGTCAAAGAGCTTTTGATCCTGACCAGTTCGGAACTCTCCGGCGTGCATATTATCGCAAACCGAAACGGCAGACAGTATTTCATTACCGGTCACTCCGAATATGACCGCAATACGCTTGCTGCTGAGTATTTCCGCGATAAGGAAAAAGGGCTGGAAATCGACATGCCGTTCAATTATTTTCCGCATAACGATCCTTCGGAAATGCCGCGTTTTTCGTGGCGGTGTCATGCCAATCTGATGTTTTCCAATTGGCTGAATTACTGCGTCTATCAGCGCACACCGTTTGATCTTGCGGAGCTTCCGCTGCGAAGCTGGAATTGGGAAATGGATGTCTGAATGGTATGAAGGAGGACTTCAAGTATGGATCTGAATAAACCGAATCAGGATGGGAACCAGAGTGCCTACAGCGGCTATGAACAAGTCAGCGGCTATCAGGTTCCGCCGCAGCGCGAACGGAAAACCGGTCTTGCAATCGCCGCGCTCATTCTCGGTATTATCAGTCTGATCGGGCTGTGCTGCTGCGGATTGAATATCATCACCGCGCCGCTTGCCATCATCTTCGGTATTGTCTCGATCGTCAAAAAACGCGACGGCACCGGTCTTTCGATCACCGGTATCGTGCTGGCTGCACTGAGTCTCGTCATGATGTTCTCGGTCATCTTCTCGGTGCGTGATATTCTGCCGTATTCCGATGTCATTATGAGCGACTATATGCAGCTTCTGAGCGATCAGGATACTGTATTCCCCGCATATAAGGAAGATCAGACGCTTCCGGAATATCTCGAAAAATACAAGGAATCGCCTTATCAGGAGTTCCTTGCAAAGTATGAGATGGACATCTATGATGTGATGGACGTTTTGCTGGAGCAGTATGAAAACGGTCAGCTCCAGAATTATAAATTTGCAGTTTCAGTTGAATCGTCATCCACTGTTTCTGCTACGGAAACATTGCCCGGCCCGGTAATTTAAGAACGAATCTGCGCCCGATGGATGCTGTTTGTCATCTGTCGGGCGCTCAAACTAAAAAGGGGGTCTGCCTGAAATGAATATGGAGATTGCCGTGCGCGGAACAGTCGATGATGTGATGTATTATAACGAGAATAACGGCTACATCGTGCTTGACCTCGAAACAGAGGATGCCATGATTACCGTGACCGGCGAGCTTGGTCTGGTCGAACCGGGCGAGGAACTGGAGTTGACCGGAAAATTCATTTCGCATCCCCGATACGGCGAGCAGTTTCATGCCGAAAGCTGTGTGCGTGCACTCCCCTCAACCGTTGTCAATATTGAGCGCTATCTGGCAAGCGGTGTCATTCCGGGGATCGGAAAAGCACTCGCCAAACGCATCGTGACCGAATTCGGCGAGTTTACCTTTCAGGTGATGGAAAAAGAACCTGATAAACTCTGCCGCATCAAAGGCATCTCGCCGCAAAAATGTGAGGATATTGCCAAATCTGCGCAGCGTATTTTCGGGCTGCGTTCTCTGATGGGCAATCTGCAAATCTTCGGGATATCCCCATCTGTTGCAATGCAGGCATATCGCCGATGGGATACGGATGCAATGGCTTTTATTCGGGATAACCCTTATCTGCTCTGCAATCTGGGACTGGAATTCAAGGTTGCGGAAAAGCTGGCGAAGGAATTCAAAATTCCAGCAAATTCGCCCAAAAGACTGCTTGCCGGATTCCGCTGGATCTTTGAGAATGCCGCAAATGAAGGACATACCTGCCTTGCCTATCCCGATTTTTATGCCATTGCTTCGCAGGCACTCAGCATCAGCGAAACAGATTTTCAAAATGGTTATGCAGCGGCACTGGATGACCATGTGCTCTATTCTTATACCGCTGCCGACGGCGATTATGTCTATCTGGATACATACTATATTGCGGAGCGTTATATCGCAGACCGTGTTGCCGCGATGCTTGCATTCTCGCCCCCGCAGGATTTTGACTGCACAGCCGCCATTGCCGCAGAGGAACAGCGCACCGGCATGGCATATGCCGAAGCGCAGAAAAAAGCGATTGCCAGTGCCTTTTCCCGCGGGATCATGGTGCTGACCGGCGGCCCCGGAACCGGCAAAACGACAACGCTCAACGGTGTCATTCATCTGTGTGAGCAAGCCGGCAGCAAGATCCTGCTCG
>DMBA01000008.1:0-488 GCA_003446315.1 Ruminococcus sp.
TACTGTCTGCGCTCGGAGTGACCGATGACAACATATTCAACACCCAGCTCTGTGAGCATATCAGCAGAGATCTCGCCGGTGAATGCGCCGGACTTCTCAAAGTGGACGTTTTCTGCACCGACTTTGACATTGGAACCGGCGGTGGTGTTGACTGCTGTTTCCAGATTGGTGAACGGTACACAAGCGATGACCTCGATCTTGCCCTCTGCATTTGCAACCAGCGGCTTGATCTCCTCAAGCAGTGCCTTTGCTTCCGGACGGGTCTTGTTCATTTTCCAGTTTCCGGCAATAATTGCCTTTCTCAGATTCTTGTTCATGATAAAAACTCCTTTTTCAAATTTCAAATGTTTATTTTAACCGGACAAAGCCGGATCATTTGCATATTGATCGTATATGGGCTATGCAGGGGCAGATCATCCTGCAAGCTGTTGTGCGAGAAAAATGCCTGTAAGGATCAGCAGAAACAGGCAGGATAAGATCGGGATACC
>DMBA01000008.1:536-2523 GCA_003446315.1 Ruminococcus sp.
GGATACCAGCGCGAACGGCAGTCATTTTGCTGCAAGTTCGATCGTCATTGCGGTAACGCTCTTTCTCCGTAGATCTTCTGCGCTTTCAATTGGGTATGCGCGGCAAACACACGCGCCTGCCCGACAAGCCGGCTGAATTCTGTCCGTTTGCCGACAGAGATCATTGCTCTGTCAATTTCGCCGCGAAGATCATTTTCCATGACATGCGCTTCTTTCAGATGCGCAGATGCATAAAGGCTGTTCAATTCAAGGATCTGCGGGTAGATCTTCATATCAAATTCATCCCGCATAGAGATCTGAAACATTGCTTTTTTGCGGTATGCAGCTTCTTTTTCCGGATTGCTGCGGATTGCTGCGAATGCTGCGGAAAGCAGATAATAATCCAGTGCATCATCTGCATAGGGTTTATATTCCGGCAGAAGCAGCGGTTTTTCCTCATAAATGTCATCCAGATAGTCAGAGCGTTCCATCAGGATCGTCTCGGCTTTATCCTGACTGCCTGTCATGATAAGCTGCCGGATGCGTGCTGTCAGATACATGGCAAGCTGTCTGCCGTCCAGTGCGGTTTCATCAATTGTGGCAAACACCGGAACGGCTTCCCGATAGCATTCAGCCTGCACCGTCAGATATGCATGCAGCACCATGCCGTTCGGATCGTTCATGATATTGCCGGCTTTCAGATATTCCGCAAATTCCTTTGTGATGCCGGTACTTTTATAGTGCGCATCCATTTTCTGATAAACTTTTTTGGATGCGATATTGTTCATCAATCGCCAGAACAGCACGAGTACGCCTGCTGAGAAAATACCAAGCAGCACAAAGATGAAGAAGGTTTGGAAAAAGGAAAAAACAGATATGTCAAGTACTTTACATCCAAAGCAGAATCCGAGAAATGTAAATAAGATCAAAGTACCCCATACGACTTTTCGGAACACACCGGGCGTTCCTTGCGGGAACACTTTTTCATTGATCTGTTCAATCGGATTCATTCGGTCTGTGTGTTTCATAAAGGTTACTCCCTGATGTATGTTCTTGCATCTTCCAGTTTTTGCAAAAAGTGCTGTTTCTGCCAATCTGCACGCAAAACAGGATCTTCCATGATCGCAAGGCGGGTTTGCTCCGCAAGCTGTCCTGCCCGGTCTGTGAAGCCAAGCAGCGAAAGCTGCATCACCTTTGCGATCTGCGCCATACAAGGCGAAATGCCTTTCATTTGCCCGATGCCGTGTTCAGCGGCTTGCAAATAATGCTCGGAACCTTCGTAATCGTTTGCTGCTGCAAGGATCACGGCAGCATTCAGCCCGTAAACAATTCCGCGCTGCGGGTGGGCATTGGCATAGATATCCATAAACCGCCGGCAGCTTTGCAATTCTGCGATTGCGGCATCAAATCTGTGCCGGGAAAGAAACAGATCCATCCGGCAGGTATGATATTCCATTTTCTGGTCGTCGTTCAGTCCGAAGGGCTGGATCTGCTGAAGCATTTGCTCTGCTTCTGCATAGTGCTTCATCGTTGTCAGAATGCCGATCAGACGGAGTGCGGTGTTTTTGTTCGGATTCGGATACACTTCATGAAACTTTTCCAGATAGAGCTCACAATAGCCGTTTTCCGCAAGAATCTCATTCAGCGGCGCTTCTTTTTTGAATTCAAAAATCAGCAGCACGATCATGGCTGCATTGATAATCAGCCATGCAGCAAGCAAGATCCATAAAAACGGCATGATCCGGACACCGTGCAGAATATCATAAGTAAGCCAAAGCCCGATCACGACCAGAAAGACCAGTGAACTCAGTATATATTTCCACAAGGCGCGGAGCAGTGCGAGGATTTGTTTCACAGTGTTGTCCCCCATGAATACAGTTTCAGGCGGATCAAAGAAATCCGCCTAAAACCGTTTTTCGTCTAATTATTTCTCTGCGATTGCAGCAACACCCGGCAGAACCTTGCCTTCGAGATATTCGAGGGAAGCGCCGCCGCCGGTGGAGATGTG
>DMBA01000008.1:2576-3099 GCA_003446315.1 Ruminococcus sp.
CGCCGGTGGAGATGTGGCTCATCTTATCAGCGAAACCAAGCTGGATTGCAGCAGTAGCGGAATCGCCGCCGCCGATGATTGTGGTTGCGTCAGCAGCAGCCAGCGCTTCGCAGACAGCAACAGTACCCTTCTTGAGGGTCGGGTTCTCAAAGACACCCATCGGGCCGTTCCAGACAACCGTCTTTGCAGCCTTTGCAGCATCAGCAAAGAGTGCTGCGGTCTTCGGGCCGATATCCAGACCCATCTTGTCAGCCGGAATCTTGCCTGCTTCAACGAATTCCACTTCGATCTCAGCGTCGATCGGATCCGGGAAGGAAGCAGCGATCGCAGTATCGACCGGCAGCAGGATCTTCTTGCCGAGCTTCTCAGCCTTTGCGAGCATCTCCTTGCAGTAATCGAGCTTTTCGTCATCCACGAGGGACATGCCGATCTCGCCGCCCTGTGCCTTGATGAAGGTGTAAGCCATGCCGCCGCCGATGATCAGTGTATCGCACTTTTCGAGCAGGTTGGAGATAACGTTCAG
>DMBA01000017.1 GCA_003446315.1 Ruminococcus sp.
AAACATCTGCACGCTCCAAAGATGAACTGGAACAAAATGTTCGCTCTCATCTCAGAATTCTTCAGTCGGATTCTGCTAAAATCACTTCGTTTTTTCATGCTCCGCTGACCAAATATGCTGCTTTATAAATTCAAGAGTTAATTGGGGGAGCAATAATAGGTTCTCGGAGCTTCTTTTTCGACATATTCAATCATGGAGGGATCCGGCAAATGCGGAAGCCAGACGTAATTCTTGTAATACAGATAACCACCGCAATATAAAAAAAGCCGCAGATGATCCCGACCAGGCAGATCAAAAGCGGCTTTTTTCCGTTTATGGTTCATGGTGAAAACTCCTTGCCGCAGATAGTGTAGAATTTGGTGGTGAGACGAAATACTGAAACGAATGAAATGATTAGTAAGACAATGTATTTTCATATGAAGTGTAGATAAAGGAAATTTCCAAGGAGTATTATATCATTTTTTTGTCTCTTTGTCAAGCGCTTTATGAAGACAAATTCCATTATTCATGAAATCGCTATCTTCGATGAATCAGAAGCGGGAAGCGGCGCTGCAAATGATCGGAATGTTCGCACTCGACTTTTTCATTTCGAGAGACATAAATCGTCCTGCTAAAAAGAAGGACGAAAGCGAGATAGATGAGCATGAGAAAGACTAAGATCATCTGCACGAAAGGTGATAACGTGATACTGACAGGTGAACAAACAAACGGAAAATCAGGACATACCAACTTGATATGTATTGAAGCAATAAGCTGACAGAACAAAACAGCCGTATTCTCACATCGGGAATACGGCTGTTATTTCTTTATGCAGAGAGTCTGTATTTTTCATGATAAGAATTGTAAGCACCTATAAACTGCTCGGAACGCTGTGCTTTCAGTTCATTGAGATAGACATGACTTCTCATACTGGACTTTGCGATCTGGATAATAGACACTGCGATATTGGAGCTCGGTACGATTGCTCTACCGTCAGACTTTAGAGCAACGCCTGCACGGGCTCCACAAATTGTTAATAAATAGAATTTGCATTTGCGAAATTTCTTGTATGAAATATGTATTGCAATTTTCCTTGATGTCTGCTATAATAGAATCAGTTCGCAGGACAAAACGTCATATTCATCAACATCATACTGATATGGAGGTTCATTATCATGAGTATCAAGGAATTTTTTGTGGAAAACCTGAAAGGCATCAAAGCCCCCGAATCGTTTCGGGACATCCATCTGCTCATCTTCTTTTTGCAGGTCATCATTTTTCTGCTCTGTTCGCTCGGGTTTTATAACATAGCGGCTATAGATAAGCCGGAGATTCTCGACGGCGGCGCTGTCCATTCCTACATCAGCGCATTCCATAATGAGGAAGCCGACAAAACCTTCTGCAAACTCCCCAACCTCTTTGATGAGGACGAAGAACATGTCGTGCATACAGACAAGTTCCTCGATCTCGAACAGGGCGGACTGTGGCTTTCGGATAAGCAGAAAGCACTCGCCGTTTCATTCTGGTTTTCGTTCATACCGGCTCCGATCATTTATCTGCTGCTCGGACTCGGCAACTTCTATGCTGCGCTCAGAACGCCTTATTTTGATGCGCTGCGCAATACTGCCGGGCTGATGCTGGTCCCGCCGGTCGGCGTTGCAGTCTGGGGTTCATCTCGATCATTTTCTGGATGGGCGTATGTATCGTAGCTTGGCTGCTCAAGCCGATCCCATATCTGCTGCATCTTATCGTCGGCATCTATCAGATCTTCTGCAAAAAAGCATAAAAAAAACGGAGCGAAAAAGAGGTTCCCGCCTGTCAAAGCGGGAACCTCATGCATTTTACTTAAACACGCCTTTGAAGAAATTATAGAACAACGGAATGCCTACGCTGCCGTCATGACCGCCGTTCTGCACTTCCATCCAGATATGATCTGTGCCGTTTGCTGTAAACAGCTCATGATATTCTTTCGGGAACTGTTTGACAATATCATCAGAGGTACCGCCGCCGATCATCAGCAGATACGGCATATCTGCGGCACTGATCTTAAAGTCAGAATTTTTCATTCTGGTGACACCGTCCAGCTTGCGGCTGCCCAGATGATTCGAGATAAAATTATCGCTTGCAGGAACGATACCGGGAGCCGGAGAGGATGCGCAAACATATCCGAACAGTTCCGGATGCATGATCGCCAGATAAAGCGATTCTCTGCCGCCCATCGAGAAGCCGGCAACCGCAGTATTTTCCTTGCCGGTCTTCACAGAATAATGCTCCTCAATATACGGCATCAGGCTGTCCGTCAGATCATAAACAAAATCATCATACCGATCCATGACATCCATAGTGATGCCAAAGGGTCTTTCAGAGTTCGGATCCGTATACATTTGCGGGAACACAATGATAAACGGCTCAGCCTCACCGCTTGCGATCAGATTGGTTGCCATTTCCTGAACCGCAAAGCCGCTGAGCATACCGTTTTCATCGCCCATAACGCCGTGATTCATATACATAACCGGATATTGCTTACTCTCGGAATAACCATCCGGAACCCAGACATTTGCGCCCTTATTACGATTTGCTTTCTTGGAGAAATAGGTAATATGCGTGAGCGTACCGCTTTTTCCGTTTTGAACATTGTCCGGCACTCTCAGCGTCATATTGGAACGCACCTGTTCCATCAGACCGTCATGGTTTCCGGGACCGGGATTGGGCGGCGCGGTCGTTGTTGTTGTAACAGTTGTTGTGACAACGGGCGGATTCAGAATATACTGTTTCAGCATGGAAAGATCCTTTGCATTGATGGTGCCGTTCTCATCGAAATCAGCCCCCTTCTGATCAATCTCATCTGTTTTCCCCAGCAGATACTGCATCAAAGCGCCGGCATCTGCTGCCTCGATCTTCCCGTTTCCGTCGGCATCTCCGCGCTTTGTATCGGAAGGAGAAGGCGGATCCGGAATATCGGATAAACTGCCGGTTGTAATGATAATGTCATCTACATAGAAGTCACATTTTGATGAATCCGTTTCGATATAAAGGACAGGATTGCTGCCTTCCCCGATCGTATAGGATTCTTTTGCGATTGTCGACCACAGACCCGCCGCACCGTCAGCCGTTGCAAATGTGTCATAGGTATTCTCACCGCCCATGCCGGGGAACATGCCGCTTCCGCTTGCATACTGCATTGTAAACTTGAACTGCACCGGATTCAGTTCGGTATTCTGCATGACCTTGGCACTGATCGAAACCTTTGTCCCAGCCGGAAACATCGCACTGTCTAATGTGTAAGCGATGCCGTTCCAGCTCTCTGTTCGTGATGTCACACTTGCTGACTGCAAACCTGATGCTGCTGTGACGGTTGTGCATTCCACCTTTGCATTGCCGCGTCCTGTCCATCCATCCAGACCGTTTTCAAAATCGGTATGAAGGAGTTCGCCTGCGGCGGCAGACACCGGGAATACGCCCCCGACTGCTGCTGTCAGTGATAATGCGAGGAGTGCTGCGATTTGTTTTTTCATGGAAATCACCCTTTCAAAAGATTATGATTTCACCCGAAAAACAATTTCCCACAATTCCCTGTTTTTTCTTTTTTTCTCTTTTTATATGTAAACGGCACCGCCCCTCTGCGGCGATGCCGTTCCATATCAAATATAATTTTATTGTCCTTCATGGAAGAAATATGGCAGCGCATCGTAGATATAATGCCGAACCTGCGGCCAATAGTGAACATTTCCCTGTGCAACCAGGAAGAACAGGTTGCCCTTGGAGAAATCACTGGTATAAGTAAAGTGGCTGTCATTCTTCAGGGAGTTCAAAAGCGGAACCATGTTGCCGTATGCAACATCTTCCGAGCCGGTCGCTGCAAATACAAAATACTCATTCTGCTTGAATCCGAACTTGTCGATCGCATTGGTAATTGCACTTGCACCGCCCCAGCAATGTCCGGAAAGCGGCATATAATATGCGCAGATATCCAGATTATTGATGAACATATTCCAGGTCGAACCGGCACCCATGGAGAAGCCGCCGTATGCACGGTGATATCTGGATGCTTTCAGGTCTTCCTCGCTTGTGGACTTCGCATAGGTCGCATACTTGTTCTCAACATACGGAATGATCGTTTTCCGCATTTCATTCCAGATATCGCCTGCGCCGTCCGGGGATTTGTTAAATGTCGGCGTGACAACAATCATCGGTTCAATATCACCGTTTGCGATCATGTTGTCCAGCATGATATCAATATTGATATCATCATTATTAAAGCAGGTATTCTCATTCTCACCGCCGCCATGCATCAGATAGAAAACATTATATT
>DMBA01000372.1 GCA_003446315.1 Ruminococcus sp.
TAAAATACGTCCTTTTTCGGTGAAGGAAATCAATGCAGCATTCATTTCGTTGCCTTTCTAAATTCTGTTTCAAATGCTGCATCATATAAACATGAGAATTGCTCATGTTCCTGTAGAAAATCACCGATTAGGATGAGTGCTGTTTTGGTGATTTGATTTTTTTCTGCTTCTGCCTCTAAAGATTCAATGGTGCAGCGTATTATTTTTTGATCTTCCCATGTTGCTTTGTAAACGATTGCTGCGGGTGTTGATCCGGAATAACCGCCTTCTATTAACTCAAGTGTTAATTTCTTAATAAGGCTTGCACTTAAAAAAATAATCATCGTTGCGTGATGAGATGCGAGCAACCGTATTTTTTCCAGCTTCGGTACCGGTGTTCTGCCTTCCATCCGGGTCAGGATCACGGTTTGTGAGACATTCGGTATGGTATATTCTACCTGTAATTCCGCCGCAGCACCACAAAATGAACTGACACCGGGACATATTTCATAAGGTAAATGCAGACGATCTAAAGCATGCATTTGTTCTTGGATTGCTCCGTAAATTGAGGGGTCACCAGTATGCAGGCGGACAGTCGGCTTTCCTTGTTTTTCTGCTTGATTCATTACTTGAATGATTTCATTTAAGTTCATATAAGCACTGTTATGAATCGCTGCGGATTCTTTTGTATATTGTAAAAGATCGGGATTTACCAGTGATCCGGCATATATGATAACATCTGCCTGCTGGATCAGCCGCATGCCGCGAACTGTTATGAGATCAGGTGCTCCGCATCCTGCTCCTACAAAATAAATCATGTTTTTTCTCCCGTAATTAAATGAAGAAGGGTATCCGAAAAACTGGTTTTTAAGATTTTTTCATTTGATTTTGTGAATATGATCGCAGCAATTTTTGCCTGGTCTTTTACTCTTGCATTCAAATAATATTCGATTCGATTTGTCAGTATCTCCATTGTTTTATTATAATTTTTGTGATGGCGGATTTCCAGCAATGCAGCATCTGTTGTGATGCAATTTGAAATCCGATTCAAAACCGGTTGTTCTATGCCTGCAAGAGCTGCACATGCAACCAGTGTTTCCATTCTGCCGTCAGCAACTGCTGAATGTGTATTCATAATTCCGGAACCAAGTTTTACAAGTTTTCCGATATGTCCGATGAGCAATATATTTTCAAATCCAAGTGTTACTGCTATGTCAATTGCATCGCCGATAAAGTTGCTGCAGGTCACACATTTTGATGACAAATCCGGAATATTTTCTTTTACAAATGCAGAGCTGAAATTTCCGATTGTAAATATAATGTAACGGTCTCCGGATGCTTTTCGAATATTCGCTTCAGTACGAATCGTTTCAATGATCGCTTGATTGCTCATTGGTTCCACGATCCCTGTCGTCCCAATAATTGATAAGCCGCCAATAATTCCGATTCTTGGATTAAAAGTTTTTTTGGCGATTTCTTCGCCATTCGGAATTGACAGAATAACCCGAAATCCTGTTTCAATTCCGTACTTGTCAGCTACTTCCAGTAAAACGGATTTTATCATCTTTCGCGGCGTTTCATTGATCGCATATGCTCCGACCGGCTGATTTAGTCCCGGTTTTGTGACAATTCCGATTCCTTGTCCGCCTAGGATTTCAATGCCGGATTCGATTCTTGAAACATTCGCATATACGTTGATTCCGTTTGTAATGTCAGGATCGTCTCCGCTGTCTTTCCGTACAGCACATGATACGAAATCTGCATGGAGTTCTGCATGTTCAATATCCATTGTAATCGGTATTTCCGCAGGAGTCATAATGGAAATCGTTTGAACGATCTGACCTGTCAGCAGCATTTCCGCAGCAGCCTTTGCAGCGCCTGCGGCACATGATCCTGTTGTATAACCGCAGCGGAGTTTTTGTGTTCCGCGATAGATATAGTGATTCAAAATTCAATCCCTTTTCTTGCTTTGATTCCTTTTTGATAAGGATGTGCTTTACATTGAAACTCGGTGATGTAATCTGCTTGCTGCATCAGAATTGTATTTGATTTGTGCCCGGTTATGATGATCTCTGCCTTTGATTGTGTCAGCAATTGCATCACAAGATCTATGTCTAATAATTCCCGATAAACCGCGTCGCCTAATTCATCAAGAACAATAAAATCATATTTTTCAGTGAGCAGTTTTTTTAGATTGGCATTCTGTTCTTCTGTGATTTTATGTTTGTCATCCGCTTTCATCAGTCGGTAAAACTTGACAGTTTGTCCGCATGTATAAACCGGTATTCCAAGGCGGCGAAGAATTGATATTTCACCGCTTGATCCATTTTTCATGAACTGTACAAATACACATTTGAAATTGTTTCCAAAAGCACGGATACATGCACCGACAGCTGCGGATGTTTTTCCTTTTCCGTTTCCGTAATAGTAATGAATCATCAAAACCACCTGCTGCTTTTATGATATCTTGATTATATCACACATTTTCTGTTTCGTCAACTCCATTTTGTCTTATTGAATCTTTTTATATTGACAATATATTACTTTTATGCTATAATATTCGTATATTCGAATGTTTTCTATCTATGGAACGGGGTGTTTATGATATGAAAAGAAGCTGTATGCTTGCATGTTTATGCAGTGCTTTCCTCATTTTAACGAGTTGTTCCAGTCCCTTCGGAGATCATGAACTGACGGCGGAACAAATGAAAAAATATGAATCCCACAGCGCTTCCATTATATCTCTGAAAGATGCCGCAGAGCATTCCGCTTCCGGCTATTCGTTCCAGAATATCAAGGATCTGCAAGCGTTTTTGCTTTCAAAATCCGTTGAAGCGGATGCGTCTCAGCCATTTGATCTGGATCAGGACGGGAAATGGACTTCAAAGGATCTTTCTGCTATGAAGGAGGCTGTTCTTGCCGATTATATTGATCCGGAATTGCCGGTGGTTTATATGACAAAGGATATCTCTCCGGATGGCATCATGTCTGCTTACCTTGCGCTTGGATGGACTCCGGGTGACAATCCCGGCATTAAACTCAGCACAGGTGAACCGCCGGCAAGTAATTATCTGCGTCCGGAACTGATCGGGGATGTTGTCCAGTATGTCGATGGTACTATTGTGGAATGCAATACTGCATATGGCGGTTCCCGCGGCGAAACCGAAATGCATTATCAGGTTGCGAAAGATCACGGATTCACTGATATTGCCGATTTTCAGATTCTCGATGAAAACGGTTCCATGTCACTTCCGGTTTCAGGCGGAAGCAGATTGACTGAAAATTTCGTAGGTGCTGCGTTTTCAGATTATGACAGCTATCTTGTGCTTTCACATTTCAAGGGGCATGCTATGGCTGGTTTCGGCGGTGCACTGAAAAATATTTCAATCGGTTTCGGCTCCAGAGAAGGCAAAGTTTGGATTCATTCCGGCGGGACACGAAAAAGCGGTACGATCATGGGCGCACAGGATCCCTTTCTTGAATCTATGGCTGAGGCTGCGAAATCTGTAAATGACTATATGGGCGACCGGATTGTTTATGTCAATGTCATGAATCGGTTATCTGTAGACTGCGACTGCGACGGAAATCCGGATGAACCTGATATGCATGATATCGGCGTGCTTTCCTCAACAGATCCGGTTGCATTGGATCAGGCTTGTATTGATCTCGTTTATCAGGCGGAAGACGGCAGTAAACTGATCCGCAGAATTGAATCCAAGAATGGCCTTCATACATTGGAACATGCGGAGGAGATCGGGCTTGGAAGCCGTGCTTATCAACTGGTGATCTTAGATGAATGAGCTGTTTTCTGTGCTGAATCGGGAATTTATTTATGTTGCGAATTATTTTAAGATTCAGTTGATGCAGATTTTGCCTTATTGGGTGCTCGGCATGGTGCTCGGCTCTGTGATCTCTGTTTTCGCAAAAGATAAAATTCACGGTGCTGCTGAGAAAATGGGACAGAAATCAGGCGGTATGATCGGCATCGTTCTTGCAAGTATTCTTGGGATCGCTTCTCCTTTATGCATGTACGGCACGATCCCGCTGGCGGCATCTTTTTCCAAAAAAGGGATTTCGGATGACTGGCTTGCTGCTTTCATGATGAGTTCAATTCTGCTGAATCCGCAGCTCATCATTTATAGTACAGCGCTTGGAAAA
The DNA here is from genome assembly GCA_003446315.1 of Ruminococcus sp. Classification (GTDB taxonomy): domain Bacteria; phylum Bacillota; class Clostridia; order Oscillospirales; family Ruminococcaceae; genus Firm-04. Next base: position 4,138 of record DMBA01000372.1, read on the forward strand.
GAAGTGCTTGCGGTTCGTATTATTTCCTGTTTTTTGTGCGGAATCTCTGCCGGTCTGATCCTGCGGTTTGTTTATCGCGGGAAACCATTCTTTCGGTTTGACGGCTTTGAAGAACGAAAAAGCCGCGACACAGATCCGAATCTTGTGCTGCGGCTTTTGAAAAATATCGGTCGGAATTTTAAGGCGACCGGCTTCTATTTTTTGCTGGGCGTTCTGCTTTCTGCGCTCTTTCAGCGATATGTTCCGGCAGATCGGTTTGCAAAACTGTTCGGCGCGGAAAACCAAGGGTTCGGTTTGCTGATGGCTGCGACGATCGGTGTCCCGCTTTATGCCTGCGGCGGCGGTACAATCCCTTTGCTGCAGCAATGGCTGGTTGACGGCATGCGAATCGGATCTGCTGCGTCCTTTATGCTCACCGGCCCGTCTACGAAAATCACGAATTTAGGTGCATTAAAAATTGTGCTTGGCTTGCGCCATTTTGTGCTGTATATCGCTTATGTGATGTTGTTTTCGCTGGTCAGCGGATTCATTGTCAACCTGATCTTTTCCTCATAATGCATCATCTGTCATTGTATTGATAAAACATTTTGTCGATCAGATGATCGACGGCACTGTGATCGCCTGCGGCAAATCTGAGAAATGCGCCTGCGTTTTGGATCAGCATGCGAAAATATAACCAATCTCCCATCTCATCCCATTTCCTTGTGGAATTGATGAGATGGTTTTGTTTTAAGCAGCCGTATTGTTTTGCCTGCTGTTTTCCCAGTTTTTTCAAGGCTTTTGCTGTTGCAATATCTTCCATGGCGCGTTTGTCAGCAAAGCCGCCGATCCGCTGAAAGCTCTTTTTTTCTGCCCAGAAAATACCGCAATATAATCCGGTAATGCGGAATCCGGCTGCACAAAGCAATTCCTGTAACAGCAGGGGAGCAGAGAGCCGTTCGAATCGGATCGGTGCACCGCCGCCGATGTATTTCTTGCTTCGGAGCTTTGCGGCTGCTTCCCGGATCGTGCCTGCGGTCATGCGGTTGTCTGCATCTATGGTCACAATGATCTCACCGGATGCTGCTGCGATGCCTGCATTCCGTACTTTTGCGATACAGGTATCCTCATTCCGGATCGCTCTTGCGCCGCATTTTTCTGCGATTTGTGCGGTTTTATCCGTGCAGCGGTTACAGACAACGATGATCTCTGTTTTGCCGGGATACTGTCTTGCTGCTTTCTTGATTGACTGGATGCATCGTGCAAGATATCGTTCTTCGTTATGTGCGGGGATGATGACAGAAACTGTTTGGTACATTTTTTATCCTTTCTGTTCTGATTGTTGTTCTGTTTTCATTCTCGCTGCCGGTCGTAGGATCAGCAGGGCAGCGAATAGAAGCAATGCGGTGGCGGATAAGCTGATCGGATATGCGGTCATAATATTGCGGAATGTCGGATTCTTCGGAAAAACGGCGTAGATCCATGTGATTCGGATGCCGCATATGCCGATGACAGTCAGAACCGCCGGCGTGATTGATATACCGAATCCGCGCATATAACCGGAAACGACTTCATATGAAAGCGTGAAGAAATATGACATAAAAATAATGAGAAGGCGAGTGTACCCGATTTCGATCACCTCCGGATTTTCGTTGAAAATCGCAAGAAACTGATGCCCGAATAACAGGATCAGGGCGATTGCGGATGCAGTTGCAATGACTCCTTCCAGATAACTCAGACCGAATGCCTTTTTGCAGCGTTTGATTTGACCTGCGCCATAATTCTGACCGACAAATGTTGTGCATGCCTGACTGAAACTATTCAGCACATCATAAGCAAAGATCTCGATATTAAAGGCTGCACTTGATGCTGCCATGACGATCGTGCCAAGACTGTTGATCGCACTTTGTATGATAATATTCGCTGTGCCGAACACAGCGGATTGAATGCCGGCAGGTACGCCGATGCGCAAAATGCGGATCAGGGTTTGGGGATGGATTCGCAATGCTCTCCATTTGAGCTGCTCTGCGCCGCTGCTTCTTGCAAGGACTACAATCAAAATCAGTGAGCTGACCGTGTTTGAAATGACTGTCGCAAGCGCAACACCGTTTACCGTCATATGCAGAAATATCACAAAGATCAGATTCAGAATCACATTCAGGATACCGGATAAAAATAACGCTGCCAGCGGCGTTTTGGTATTTCCGATGCCGCGGAATATTGCGGATGTAAAGTTATAAAGCAAGATGACAGGTACTCCCGCAATATACACCCGAAAATATAATACTGCCATCGGCAGCACATCCTGCGGGACGTTTTGTGAGGAAAGAATCGGAGTTGCAAGCAATTCTCCGAGAAGTGTAACGATCAATCCGATGATGACTGCGATTAGAACCGATGTATGGACGGTTTTGCTTATGATTTTTTTGTCATTGCTTCCGACTGCCTTTGCAATCACGACATTGGAACCCAGCGAAACACCGATGAATGCGTTTACGATCAAGCCGATGATCGGGCTGTTTGCGCCGACTGCCGCCATTGCTGCTTCACCCTGTTCACCGGTACACTGCCCGACAACAGCGATATCTGCGGCATTAAATAGCTGCTGTAATATTCCCGTCGCTGCGATCGGAATGGCATATCGCAGAATCTTGTCCCATAAGGTGCCTTCCAGCATGTTGA
>DMBA01000158.1 GCA_003446315.1 Ruminococcus sp.
GGACTTTATACGGCAAGCATCACGGTCAACGGCGATATCATTGCCTGTCTGGACATTGAGCGCAGACCGGAATTTGTGCAGGGCAATATTCTCCATGATCGTTTCGCAGATGTCTGGAAGAACAAATTCCAGATCTTCCGGCGCGATCTGAGTCAGGAGAATGAGAAATGCCGCACTTGCAGAGAAGCGAAGTATTGCCATGGCGAAGCGTTTCACACATGGGATTTTGACAATCAATGTCCGCAGCTTTGCTTTAAGGATATTTTGTTCTGACAGAACCGACAATTGCATAAAATCAAGCGCCGCCGATGTGTTCGCAAGCACATCGGCGGCTTTTTTGTGCACGGAAGCCGAAATGCCCAAAAAACAGACAGTTTGCATGCGCTGACTGAAAATCAGACATACAAGCCGGGGTTGCCCGTTGCAAACTGCGGCAGTTTCGGGTATGATAGAGTCAGAAAGGATGTGAGCGTATGCAACGCAATGAACATGTACGTTCCGTGCTGCCGATGCAGACGGCAAAAACGGGTTACATTATCATATCGCTGCTGCTTTGTGCAGCGGGCATCTTTCTTGCAGTTCATCCGGAAACGGGTGTTGCAGCAGTCGGCAGCATTGCGGGCGGCATTCTGATCGTATTCGGAGTCATCAAGCTGATCGGATATTTTTCCAAAGATCTGTATCGGCTGGCATTCCAGTTTGATTTTGCAGCGGGTCTGCTGTTGATCGTTCTGGGAACGGTGATTCTGACAAAACCTGCGAATCTGCTGCATTTTCTGTGTGTTGTAACAGGGCTGTACGTCACAACGGACGGCTTGCTGAAACTGCAAACTGCACAGGAAGCAAAACGGTTCGGGCTGCGGAGCTGGGGCTTGATCCTTGCAGCAGCGTTATTGACCGCAGCAGTCGGTGTGGTGCTGCTGGTTCATCCGTCTGAGAGCACGGTGCTGCTCCTGCAAATCTTTGGGGCGGTTCTGCTTGCAGAGGGCGCATTGAATCTGATTACGGTTTTGATGACTGTCAAGATCATCCGGCATCAGATCCCCGATGTGATGGAAACAAAAGTCAGAGAAGGAGATTGAGAATATGTTAAAGCTCGGTGAATGGATCGCAAAACACAGAGTGCCGGTGTTATTGATCGGCATTTTGCTGTTGATCCCGTCGGTATTCGGGTATTTGCATACCCGCGTCAATTATGATATTCTGTCCTATCTGCCGAAGGATATCGAAACGATGCAGGGACAGGATATCCTGAAAGAAGAATTCGGAAAAGGCGGCTTTTCCTTTGTGCTGCTGGAAGGCATGGAAGGAAAGGAGATCGTGGAAACGGCAGATCAGATCCGTGCGATTGACCACGTTGCGGATGTGGTTTGTTATGAATCCCTGACCGATTTGCAGATTCCGAAAGAACTGCTGCCGGAAGATCTTTATGATGCCTTCAACAAAGGCGATACCACAATGATCGCCGTATTCTTTGATGACACGACCTCTGCGGACGGCACGTTGGCAGCCATTGATGAGATGCGCCGTGTGACATCAGAACAGTGCTTTATCAGCGGCATGTCCGCGATCACGACCGATATGAAGCATCTGACGGAGAGCGAAACACTGATCTATGCCGTCATTGCGGTGATCCTGACCTGCATCGTGCTGTTCCTGACAATGGATTCTTTCCTGATCCCGGTGTTCTTTATGCTGAGCATTGGATTTGCAGTTGTCTGGAATCTGGGCACGAACATTTTCCTCGGTGAGATCTCATTTGTGACGCAGGCGCTTGCGATGGTCTTGCAGCTTGGTGTCACGATGGATTATTCGATCTTCCTTTGGCACAGCTACAAAGAACAGCTCACCTTTTATCCGGATGACAAAGAAGAAGCAATGGCGCATGCAATTGCCAATACGGTCGGTTCGGTCGTGAGCAGCTCGTTTACGACGGTCGCCGGTTTCCTTGCAATGTGCTTTATGAGCTTTACATTGGGACTGGATCTGGGCATTGTCATGGCGAAGGGTGTCATTTGCGGCGTGATCTCCTGCGTAACGATTTTGCCGGCAATGATCCTGAAATTCGAAGGCGCGATCGCAAAAACATCGCATCGGGATTTCCTGCCGAAATTTACGCATGTCTCCGATTTCATCGTGAAGCATTCCGGTGTATTCATGACAATGGCGCTTGTTCTGCTGATCCCGGCATATTACGGCTATCAGCATTACGATGTGTATTACAATCTGGACAGCACTCTGCCGGCATATCTGGAGAGTGTGACGGCAAATGAAAAGCTCTCGGAAACATTCAATATGAACAGCACACATCTGCTGCTGGCAGATGCAGACCTCGATGCCAATACCGCTTCGCAAATGATCCGTGATATGGAAGCCGTAGACGGTGTGCAGTATGTGCTGGGTTATAATACATTGGTTGGCCCTGCAATTCCGGATGAATGCATTCCGGAACAAATCAAGGAAGTATTGAAAAGCGATGACCGGCAGCTCCTGATGATCGGTTCGGAATATAAAGTTGCATCGGATGAGGTCAATGAACAGATCACTGCGCTGCATAAGATCGCAAAGAATTATGACAGCAGCGCAATGCTGATCGGAGAAGCACCTGCAACCAAAGATCTGATCGAGATTACCGCGCATGATTTTCAGGTCGTCAGCATTTTGTCGATCGCAGTGATCTTCCTGATTATTGCATTGACATTCAAATCCATTTCGCTGCCGGTGATTCTGGTTTCCGTCATTGAGCTTGCAATCATGATCAATCTGGGCATTGCATATTTCACAGAGACTTCGCTGCCGTTTATCGCATCTGTGGTGATCGGAACGATCCAGCTTGGTGCAACGGTCGATTACGCCATTCTGATGACCACCCGTTACCGCACAGAGCGCAGCAGCGGGAAAACCAAGCGGGAATCCATCGGGATCTCGCTGCGGACTTCCATTCAGTCCGTCATTACCTCTGCACTTGGATTCTTTGCCGCAACGATCGGTGTCGGCATGTATTCCGAGATCGGCATGATCTCATCGCTGTGCATGCTGCTGGCACGCGGCGCGTTGATCTCGATGGCAATTGTCATCACGGTTTTGCCGTCCATGTTTATGGTGTTTGATAAGCTGATTTGTAAAACGAGCGTTGGCTTTCTGCCGAATAATGAAGCAGAAAAACCGCGCAGACATAAGCTGATCCCGCGGTTTACAGCCTGATCGGATGGAGAAGAAGGAGTGATTTGCAATGAAAAACTATAAGAAGATTCTGGCAAGTATTCTGGCAGTTGTGATCTCCGCAGCCACAACCGGTACACTTGCATATGCTAAAAATACGGAAAAAACAACCGATACTGCCGTGACGGAAACGGTGGATACCGATGCGGCTGAGATACCTGCGCCGGCATCCGGGCAGACAGCCGAAAAGGATGAAACGGTTTATGTGATCGCAAAGGCGGACGGAACGGTGCAGAAGATCATTGTCAGCGACTGGCTGAAGAATACCGGAGCAGCCGATGCCCTGACAGATGCCTCTGATCTGGAACAGGTCAAAAATGTGAAATCGGATGCAGGCTACCATCTGAATTCGGACGGCGCATTGGTCTGGGATGCAAAAGGCGATGATCTGTACTATCAGGGCGAATCTTCCGATGCATTGCCGGTGGATATGTCCGTCAGCTATCAACTGGACGGAAAAAAGATTTCTGCGGAAAAAATCGCCGGAAAAAGCGGAAAAGTGACCATCCGGTTTGATTATCGCAATAATCAGTATGAAACGGTCAAAATCGACGGAAAAAATGAAAAAATCTATGTTCCTTATGCAATGCTGACCGGTCTGATCCTGGATAACGCGCATTTCCATAATGTGAAGATCACAAACGGCAGACTCATCAGTGACGGCAACAAGATCATTGCAGCGGGCATTGCACTGCCGGGTATGCAGGAAAATCTCGGCATTGACAAGAAAGATCTGGAGATTCCGGATTATGTGGAATTGACTGCGGATGTCACGGATTTCAAGCTGGGCATGACCGTGACCGTTGCTGCAAATGACCTGTTTTCACAAGTAGATACGGAGAA
>DMBA01000299.1 GCA_003446315.1 Ruminococcus sp.
GCGGCATGGATTGCGCAACCGCAGGTTCTGTGCTGTATCAGGGCGGCGATCTTGTCAAAATGAAAGAGAAGCAACTGACCGGACTGCGCCGCAAGGATTTCGGATTCATTTTTCAGCAGATGCATCTTGTGAGCAATCTGACCATGCTGGAAAACATCACCGTGCCCGGATATCTGAGCGAAACCCAAACCGCAGCCGATATTGACAAACGGGCAGCGCAGCTTCTGGAACAAATGGGGCTTTCGCATGTCAAAAGCCATCTTCCGGCACAATGCTCCGGCGGTGAGCAGCAGCGCTGTGCCGTTGCAAGAGCGATCATTCACGAACCGAAACTGCTGTTTGCAGATGAACCCACCGGCGCACTCAACAAGCGCAATACGACTGAGGTGCTGGATCTCCTGACGGCGCTGCATACCGACGGACAAAGTGTGCTGATGGTCACGCATGATATCCGGGCAGCACTCCGCGCATCCCGCATCATTTATCTTTCAGACGGCAGGATCATCGGGGAGCTGATGCTGCCGCCGTATCAGGCAGAGGAAGAAAAGGCACGGGAAACGCAGGTCAGCGCATGGCTTGCCGCAATGGAATGGTGAGGGATGGCGATGCAGGGAATACGCAGTATTTTGAAGCTGTTATCGGCAAATCTCCGATACAAAAAAGGTGCATTTACGGGCATCGTTCTGCTCATGGCGATCATGACGCTTTCCTATGCGATCACCGTGAGCAATAACCGGAATCTGGAGCAGACGATATCCGAGCGCTTTGATGCAGAACAGATCGGGGACTGGATCTTCATGTTCGTAGAATCTCAGCCCGAAGAAACGATTGCCGATCTGCGCAAAAAGCATCCGGAGATCACGCAGGTATGGGAAGAACGGGTGCTGAATCTGGATGCGCCTGTTCGCAGCGGCGATACGGAAAACAGCGATCTGACCGAATTAAAATGCGACCGTGAGATCAAGCAGATCTTCAACGAAAAGCTGAACGGATTTCAGCCGCATACGCCGCTTCAGCCGGGAGAAGTGTATCTATCCTATAAGCTGCACAAACTGGAGCCGTATGCGATCGGCAGCCGCATTCAGATCAAAACAAAAAACGGCTATGATGAAACATTCACAGTCAAAGGCTATTATCAGGAAGTGGCGGCGGGCACAGTCGGCACAGCGCTTTTGCATCCGGCGGATTTTGACCGGATCTACAATGAAAAATCAGATCCGTGGCTGGCGCTGCGCCGTTCGGTATACAGTCAGGTGAATCTGCATGTCTGCGTGCAGGAAGGCACGGATCTGCGTGCTTTGCAAAAGACTTTGAAGCAGGAATGCCATCTGTTTCAGGATGCCGTTTCCGTGGTGACAAAGGAAGAACAGCAATATTATGTCATGGTGATGTCGGCGACCGGCACGCGCATTGTGTGTGTCTTCACGATCCTGCTGGTTGTGATCGTCCTGATCGTCATCGGCAACAGCATCAGCACCACAATTGAAATGGAATACACCGATCTGGGCATTCTGAAAGCAAACGGGTTTCACAGCGGGCAGTTACGCGCCGTCTGGGTCTTGCATTATACGATCGCAATTCTGCTGGGGTCGGTCATCGGCATTCTGCTTTCCGTTCCGGCAACGCATTATATGGGCAGGCTGTATACGGAGCTGACATTTATCCTGACAAGCAATCAGACCGCATACGGAAGATGCATGCTTGCAGCCCTTGCCATTTTGCTGATCTGCATGATTTTTGTGATCTTTGCAACGAGACAGATCGGGCGTGTCTCACCGGTCAGGGCGATCTCCGGCGGATACCGTGAGATCTATTTTGACAGTCCTTTGCACATGCGCATCCGGAAACGGGGATTATCGTTCTTTCTGGTGCTCCGGCAGTTGACATCCCGCGGAAAGAGTTATATCGGCAGCATGCTGATCGTGATGCTGATGGTCTTTTTCCTGTGTACCGTCATGATCTTTGCAAGCGGCATGAATGAAGATCTGTTTGTGCTTCCGACGGGGGATATTGAACTGAGCATGCTCAACGGCGAATTTGATGAAGCGAAGGAGCCGGAGCTGCAAGCCGTCTGTGAACGGTTTGATCCTGCGGCAGAGGTCTTGCTTTGGACAGGCAGATATATGTATGCAGAGGATGAGCGCATTCTGCTGGAAATTTATAATGATCCTTCCATGTATGCAGAGCCGCTGGAAGGCAGAAGCCCGAAATACAGCAATGAGGTCAGCGTCACGGAACTGTTTGCACAGAAGACGGAAAAACAGATCGGCGATACGATCACGGTCAAAAACGGCGATGCAAGCGCCGAATTCATCATCACAGGCTATACGCAGACGGTGATTCATCCGGGCGGTGTTCTGGAGCTTACGAGAGAAGGCGGAAAACGCATCGGCATCTCATCACCGGATGTCGGTTATATCCGGCTCAGTGATCTCTCGCAGAAAACGGCTCTGACAAATGCGCTGAATGCGGAAATGGCAGAATATTTATCCGCAGAGGAGATTGAACCGGGCGCTTTCTATGCAGATGTGATCCGGATCGTGGATCTGGTCATCAGCGTCACACTCGGCATGATGTACAGTGTATCCATTCTGTTTACGGCGATTGTTGTCTCCATGATCTGCCGCAGAATATTCCTGCGGGAGCGCACAGATATGGGTATCTTACGCGCTGTTGGATTTTCCGTCCCGAAGCTGCGCCGGCAATTTGCGCTGCGGTTTCTGCTGATTGCAGTTGTGGGGTCGGGGCTGGGCTGCATCTGTTCCGCATGTTGCTCTGTCCGGCTGCTTTCGAAGATCATGCGGCTGATCGGGATTACGCGGTTTGCGGCAAATGAAACATGGCTGACATTTTTCCTGCCTGCGGCGGCAGTCAGCGCGGCATTTTTCGTGGTATCTTATGCGGCATCAAGACGGATCCGCACCGTATCCGTGCGGGAACTGACGGACAGCATTGGCAGCGCTGTATAATGGGTACAAAAAGTGAGAAACTCCGGCGATGTCAAATCAAAAGTTTTGGTTCGGCAGCTTGCTGACGAGAGCTTTCTTCAAAAG
>DMBA01000376.1:0-341 GCA_003446315.1 Ruminococcus sp.
CCGTCTGCATCCTGCTTGTCGATCTTCACTTCTGTTGTCACAGCAGTGGTGGTCGTTTCAGCAGTTGTTGTCGTTTCGGTATTGGTCGTGGTCGTCGTTGTTGTCGTGGTCGTTGTGGTGGTCGTGGTTGTGGTGGTTGTTTCCGTTGCGATTGCGTCATCTACCATTACGATGGTATCCTGACCCTCAGCCGCTTCGTCTTCATTCACCTTCACCAGCTTGCCGTCCTCGATGACGAATGTCATGTCGGTCGCCACTTCGTAGCCACTCGGTGCTGCCAGCTCGTGCAATGTGTAGGTGCCGTCAACCAAGTTCTTCACAAGTGTCGCTTCGTCGCCGGA
>DMBA01000376.1:433-12581 GCA_003446315.1 Ruminococcus sp.
CGCTGCCATTGATCAGGGTCGCGCCTGCGCCGATTTCAACGGAGTTCTTCGGGAATGTGATTGCATTGCCGTCTTCGTCTTCGCCGGTCAGTGTCAGCGTTGCGCCCTTGACCTCCGCGCCGTCTGCATCCTGCTTGTCGATCTTCACTTCTCCTCCGGTCTTATCGTTTCGGAGCGAGATCGTTGTAATTTTGCCTGCTGCATTGATCGTGCCGTTTACTGCATTGAAGTCTTCAACATTGCCGTTTGCCAGCACATTGAATACCGCAATGTATGCGTCATCAATCAATTCTTCCGAAATCTCATAACCGTTCGGTGCTTCGATTTCCTTTACAGCATATTTTCCTGCCGGCAGATTCTCAAATACCTTCGGGGCATTCAGATTGCCGCTGGAAATCCAGTTGTCAACTTGTTCTTCGTCGGAAACTGCTCCGGTCTCGCCGTCCATTATCAGTCGTACAAGTTCCAGTTTTGCACCTGCAAGTCCGGCATTCTTCGAATCAGTCTTATTGATTTGCAGTTTTGCCGCTGCCTTGGTGTTGGTTACTTCTACCTGACAATCATCGGTTTCAGAGATTGCTGCATTTCCGCCGGTCACACTCTCGATCACGCCGTCTTTGATTACAACTGTGATCTCACCGTCATTGGGGTCATAGCCCTTCGGAACTGCGATTTCGTTCAGCACATAAGTACCGTCATAAAGACCTTGCACCAGTGCCGGTTCGATACCGCTTTCCCAGATCAGCGTTTTTCCGCTGCCTGCAAGGATTCTGCCGCCGTTTACGGTAAGTGCGCCGGATTCGAATGTGATTTCGTTTCCGTAATCATCTGTACCACTCATGGTGAACATTGCGCCGCCGAGATTGAACCCTTCAACATCCTGTTTCTTCACCTTGAGACTGGTCGTTGTTGCTTCGTTGTCGACCATGTTGACCTGGACATTTTCACCTGCGCCGACTTCTGTTCCGTTCACGGTTGTGACAACACTGTTTTCCACAACAAATACGATCGGATCAGCTTTCTTGTAGCCATAAGGCGGCTGCAATTCGGTATAGGTATAAGTACCGTCCGGAAGTCCTTCGAACAGAATACTGTTTTCAATCGTTGTCCACTCGATGCCGTCGCCGTTTTCGAGCAGTACATAATCAATTGTATCCGGTTCTGTTCTCAGATCATTCTGGATGACCAGGTTGCTGTAGCCGGTTGCATAGCCCTTGTAATACGGATTTCGAAGCGGAATGTTTGTGAAATCGACCGGTTCGCCGGTTTCAGCCATAACGCCCTTCATCTGCATTCTTGCGCCTGCAATGTGTTCCGCATACAGCGGTGTGCTCTTATCCGAAATCTTTCGGACATTCAGGGTAAACAATTTGTCGACCGCATCAATGTACGCGCTCTGTGTACCGGTCTCACTGCCGACATACATATCCGAACGTACTTGCAGCGGATCTACAACTTCCGTTACTGTGCCGGAGCTGCTGACCGAAAGTTCTGTCAGAACGCCGTCCACCAGACGGAACCGGTAAGGCTTGAACGCATAATGGCAATCCGGTGCTTCTTCTTCCGTCAGCAGATATTCGCCGTCCGGCAATCCTTCCAGTTCCAGTTGTTCTGTTGTAGAGACCCATGTGATGGTATTTTCTGTCTTTTCGGTCACATCAAAGCTCGGTGTGACATCTGTCAGCGTAACACCTTCTACATAAGGCTTCACAAGCTCCAGTTTCAGGCTTGCGCCTGCAACCTTATCCGGAGCCGGTGTCAGAACAGGATGTTCCGGAACAGAATCGTTCAGCGATTTTTTGTCATCCACCTTGCCAAGCCGCAGCTTGTTGGTGTTGGTCTTGTCTGTCATTTGCAGCGAGAACACATAATTCCAGCCGCTTTGTCCGGAAGATGCCACCTCAGTATACAGGGTCTTATCCGTAAAGTCTGCGCCGGCATTCGCAGGATCGTTCATATCAAGCTGATAGAACTTCGTCTGCCGGTTCGTCCCTCCGCCTGTCTCTGTGTAATAGAAGTAGATCGGTTCTGCCTTCTGATAACCAGTCGGCGCACTGTCTTCTTCGATCACATAGATGCGGTTGGCATCTACATTTCGCAATTCTGCTTCAAAATACGGGGTACCGGTTCTGGACGATTTCTCGACCTTCTCACTGTTATCTGCATTGTACTCGTATACTTTCACAACGAGTCCGGAGAGATTTGCAGTGTTGCTGTTGCTCAGTCGTTCGCCGTTTTCGTTTACCTTTTCAAAGGAGAACTTCGAACCGTTCCGCGTATTCGAAACTTCTACGGTCAATCTGCCGCTGTCTGCAACTGCATTGAAATAATTCGCGGTTGTCAGCTCAGAAACAACGCCCTCGCGCCACTCAAACACATTGACTCTGTTCAATGCTTCATTGTTATAGCCGCGCGGTACTCTTGTTTCCACAACTGCATATCTGCCGTCCGGCAGATCTTTCAGTTTCAGCTCGCCGCTGTCGGTCGGCTGGATCATCACGGGATCGCCGTTCTTATCCAGCACCGGCTTATAATCTGTGCCGTTTGTCAGCGATGCCAGTGTGACCGGCGTTTCGCTTGCAGTTGCCTTGTCTGTCAGAATCTCGATCAGCTCAAGCTGTGCGCCCTGAAGCAGACTGCCCTGGCTGTCGATTTTTCTCAGCACGAAATTGTTGACCTTTTCGTTGCCGAATTTCAAGGTTCTTGCTTCCAGTGTACTTTCTGCAACGGAAACGGCTGTCCATCCGTCTGTGTAACCGCCGCCTTCTGCCGCTTCGATCGCGCCGGGGCTTCCGCCGCCTGCAACGGTCTTATAGTACACGCTGCCGCCTCTGGTGAAGAAGTAAAGGGCATCGCTCGAAAGATCATATCCGACCGGCGCTTTTGTTTCACGCAGCCGATATACATTCTCGGCACCCTCGTCTGCATCCAGACGCATGCTCATAATCTGATCGTCTTTCAGTTTGCCGCCCGACTTCGGTTCCAAAGTCAAGCCGGTTGTCGTAGATTTCCATGCAAGCTTATCATCTTCGATCACGCTCACATTGCCCTGCGTATCAATCGAAACTCGTTCAACGATCATCTCTGCTCTTGCAAGCGGTTCGTCATCGTTGTCGGAATCGACTTTCAGCAGGCGGAATGCTTTATCATTCCGGAAGCTGTATCCGCTTTCCGGCGTGATATCTGCAAGCGGTTCATACGGCGTATCACGATTGTCGGTGATCCAGAAGCTGTATTCGCCGTTCGTCAGGATCGGTTCTGCTGTTTCGTAATCGAGAATCAGCTTTGCGCGGAAGTTATCCCGCTCACGCGCTGTCACATCGACACCATTCTCCAGAATCTTTGTGATTCTGGCAATCTTTGCGCCGTCTTCTTCAACGACCTCGCACTCAAACTGGTATTTCTTACCGTTGATCTGATAAATATTGGAATCAGAATCCAACGGGTTGAATACCTTGGTTCCGGTCGGTTCATCCTGATAGGTGACCGTGATCGGATATGAGGTGATCGTATCGGAGAAAACCGCTACATTATGCGGTGCTTCCGCAAGGTAAATATCGTTGACATCTGTGTATATGCCCGGTGTACCCCGTTCCGAATCCTGTACCTTATACTTATATGTATAATCCTTCGGAGAGGGGACAACACTGTTGTCAAACAATACATATTCCGGATCTGTACGAACGATCTGCTTTTGCAGTGCATTCCATGTCAGCGTTCCGGTTCTGTCCTGATCCAGTTCAACATCAGCCGTGATCTTATAGACCTTGCTCCAGATATCATTCATTTCGTTTTTGGAGATGACCGCAGTATCGTCAAAATCGGCGAACTGTCCGTTCTCTGCAAGCGGGAATGTGATCTTGGAGTAATTCAGCGTTTGTGTTTCCTGATATACAAACGCATCATTATCCAGCTTGAATGTGAAGCTGTTGATCTTGATGTTGTCATTGCTCGGATAGAAATTATAATTCCAAAGTTCATAATTACTATACGGCGTATCCGTGCTGCTGTAGAGGGTATAAGTGCCGCTGCCTGCCACATCACATGACAAGCCAAGATCCACATTCATTTCCCAGCTTCTATGCGCTTCGATCCTGCCTTCTGCACCATCCTCAGCGGTGACATCCGCCGTGATCTCCAGAATATGGCTGCTGTTATTTGCCAGCGTATTTCCGGGATCACCATTTGAGGAAGGCGCATAGCCGCTGCCGTTCTGTACCGCTTCAAAGGTATGAGTCGACATCCTTGCATTGATCTGCTTTGTGATCGAATACGGGTCTGTCAGCCAAAGCGTCACAGAATGAATCTGCATATCGTTTGTGCCGGTGACCGGATTATACGGGCCGACATTCACATCTGCATTGTTCGGGCCGATCGTTTTGCCGTAAGTGGAATCCGCTTCCGGATTGCCCTGCACTTCGTAATTCTGATCCGCAATGTACTCGAATGTCAGGTCATCAACGTCTTTGCCTTCCCGTTCTGCAACATCATCTGCATTCATGATGATGACAGAGCCGGGAACGGTTGCTGTACCGTTGGAGAACTTCACAAGCGACTTGTTGGCTTCATCGCGTTCCACCGTAAAGTGGTATTTGGTATCACCGAGCAGATAGCCCGGAGCCGCTTTCGTTTCCCGCAGTACATATTCGCCTGCACCGATAAACGGGAGCGCTACGTTTCCGTCTGCATCCGAAAGATCCTGCACGACCGGAACCTCGATCTTTTCGCCGGGGTGATCCGGATCGTCATCCAGACGGAACAGTGTAAAGGTCGCGCCCTCGACAGGCTCGTCACCGGTCTGGTCTGTTTTTGTCGCTCTCACAACATATTTCAGATTCAGACCAAGAACATTGGAGGGGCCGGAATACGGTCTGTAACCAAATTCCGTTGCACCGTGGAAGCTCTTTGCGATCAGCGCACCGGAAAGGTGTCCTCTGCCGTTTGTACCGTCATGCGCATCCGCATTCGGTGCAAAAACCGTACCGGAAAAGTTCTTTGCCAATGCCAGATCTGTTGCGCCGCTGTAGTTATACAGCAAGCTGGTAACACCGGGATGGTTATTCGAAGCATAAGAGCCTCTGTTCGAAATCTCTTCACCGTTGATAAAGGTTGCAACATTATCTTTTGCTACGGTGAATGTACCTTTGCCCTCGACATTGATCACGATAAAGGCATATGGCCACTTTTCCGTGGTGACTTCATAGGTTGTATCATCTGCATGTACAACATCACGCGGAACACTCAGGTTCGGAATTCCTTCGAAACGGAATGTTGTTCCGTTTGCGATGTCTTCCCACTTTTCCTTCGATATATTGAAGGTAACAACATCCTGAACTTCACCGCGCATTCCGGCATCAAAGATCACTTCACCGCCGTTCACAGTGACAGCATCATCTTGAAGTCTGGATTCCTTTGCATTCAGGTCAATCAGTCGGCTGCGCTCCTTTAACATCGCAAATTGCTCATTAAAATCAAACAGCTTCGTGATATAAGTCTGTGTCTGGTCAAGTGAACGGTTTTTCTTGCCGGGATCTTCTGCATCGGGGATATTGACCAGGCTGATTTTTCCCAACTCGTCACGGTTCAAAACCAGAATCTTGTCCTTCTTTGCGAAGCTCCATGCTCGCAAATCACCGGAATTGGCGTCGCTTAGCTCACTTTTGAAAACGTAATTGGTATCGTAATAACCGTCATTCACAACACCATCCGCCAATTCGCCGCCGATGATCAAATGCGCATAACCATGATCGTCGATCAAGTCGCTCAGAGGGATCTGATGACCGAAATCGCCCTTCGCAAACGAATACGATGACCACGGTGTTGCGATGGAAACATTGCCGCCCGCTGCAACTCTGCCTTCTGCGTCAGACTCTGTTACTTGCAGATCATCATTGACGAAGATACAGAACTGCGAGGCAATACCCAGCGCATAAGCTGCATTGTAATTATCCAGCGTTGCCTGTACATCATACGGAACCAGCAGGCATTCCTTTTTGGGACCGTATGCATTCTTGCCGGCGAGCAATACCGCAGGATCACGTCCGCCTTGTTCATTTTCGACCGTGCTGCTTTCAATCAATGTATCCACATCGATCGCACGGATCGGATAAACAAGACCGTCATCTGCGCCTGCATGCAGCGGATTGAGTGGCAGCCAACCAGGCGTTCCCAGAACGTAAGACATCGCCATTACCGCCGATGTTACGCCGCTTAGCACACGTTTTCTCAACGTCTTGCTCATAGACTTTTACCTTCCTTTCCTTCAAATTTTGTATGGTTTCGATGCTGCTGCAAACCCCACGCCGATCCTATATAAATAGTATCCGCCGATCTGCTCTGCACCGTAGTAAAAATAGCGGATGCTGTATTTCATTTGTGCAGCCGCATCCGAACCTCTGCACAAAGAGAAAACCATGTCCGGTTCAGTAACACATTTTCATGCTTGCTACAGAACCGGACCGCACACACTTTTTTCATTCATTTACATGCTCCTCTCTTATCATCTCTCATTTCTAAAGCCTACATTTTTATATTAAGATAGCACTCCTATCAATTAATATTATAGTCAATTTGCTAATAAAAGTCAATCCTTTTTTGCTTGTTTTTTTTAAAAAGAGCAATTTTCTACACATGTACCAATTCCAATAGTGTTCTTTTGAACGTTTTGCCGAAAATGGAACATTTTTTCATTAAATCGGAAACTGCTCGTTTTTCGCAACTTTTGATTTGTTTATTCCTTTTGCAATATTACCAATCGTATAACTAATCAAAATGTTTACCGAATGCAAAACAAAAGTATGCGCACGCCGATGGACAAAATTGCTTTTTTATGCGCTAGCGGAGGACAGTATGCAACGTTTTACCATCAGTTAATACATATTCCAGTAAAATTTTGGCTGCATTGCACCGAAATCCGGCATCCGCTTCCGCCCATTCCGGCAGATTGACCGCTTCGTGCTTTCCCGCTGCTGCGATCTGCTGCCGCAGCTTCGTGCATGTGTGCTCCATCTGCGCTGCCGCTTCCGCCGCCGCACGCATCACATCTGCATCATCCGCTTCCGTTATGCTTTGCAGCAGCATCCTGCGCCGCATTTCTGTGCGCTCCAGCGCCTTTTGCAGTGATCGGGTTCTGTCATCCTGCTGCCGGATCACACCCGTTTTTCGCAGCGTTTCCAGCCGCGCCGCAAGCACTGCGCCGACCAGTCGCTCTGCTTCTTCCAATCGCCAGACTGCGCCGGCTCCTTCACAGATCCCGCGTTTTTTCCCGCTGCAAACCAGATAAACCGCACTTCTGCCCTGCACCGGTGTCATGGCGCTGCCGCACCGCATGCAATAGAGCAAGCCGCTGAGAAAACTGCGGGGTTTTGTACCGGAACGGCGGCAGGGGAGTGCTCTGTCCATTTTTTCCTGACACGCAAGCCATAATGCCGGTGCAATCAATCCTTCATGCGGCGCACAAATCGCATACATCCCATGCAGATCCGTCAAACGGCTGGATGTGAGCCGCCGGTCTGCATATATGTATACGCCGTGCTGTGCCGGTAATTCCGCAGGCACACATAATTCCGCCCCCTTTTTCGCAAGATATGCATAAACCTGACTGTCCGCCTGCACATAAACCGGATTGCGCAGCATCCTGCTGACGGTTCCGGTCGCCCATGTTTTGCCGCGTACCGGCTGAAATCCCATATCCGTCCAAAGCCGGCAGACCGCCGAAACTGTCCCCTCTGCACGGCAATAATGTGCAAATCCTGCCTGTATATCCGCCGCATGCGCATCTGCTTCCAGCATGCTTGTGTGTATGCCGCCGATCACTGCCGGCACGCGCCGAAATCCTGCCGGCGGCGGCCCGCCTGTATCAAAACCGCGCTTGGCTCTCGAAAATGCTGCATCCCGCACCCGTGCACAGATCGTTTCTCGCTCCAGCTCCGCAAATACCATCAACATATTCTGCATCGCCTGTCCCATCGGGGATGCCGTTTCAAAATGCTCCGTGTGTGACTGAAACGCTGTGCCGTATCGCTGAAAATCACGCAGAATCTGCGTAAAATCTGCCAGATTCCGGCTGATGCGATCCAGCTTATATACCAGCACCCGATCAATCTGCCCGCTGCGCACTGCCTGCATCATCGCCTGAAATCCCGGTCGTGCTGTGTTTTTCCCGGAAAATCCGCGGTCGCAAAATACGGTCACGGCATCTTCCGGCGCTGTCTCCTGACGGCAAAGCTGCTCCTGTGTCTCCAGACTGACACTGTCCGCACGCTCCGCAGATTGCCGCACATAAATCGCTGTTCTGCTCATATCCGCCCCCTTTTCCTGTATTTTATGCAGGAAAGTCTGCATAAATGACAAAAGCTGCTGTGCATATCAAAAAGATACACACAACAGCTCTTTTTTCGATATTTTCCGGAAAAGCGCCGGGCAGGATCTCTCGCCATGTCACGCCTGATCCGCATATGCCTGTTACAGTCTCTGCAATATGTACAGAATCATCTGCAAAAAAACGGTACGGTCACGCTGCCTGTCAACATATAAAATGTGCGAAATCCAGCCGGCACTTTTGTCATTTTCATTCTTTTTCCCTTGCCTTGATCGGCACTTTTCTTTGGATGGGTTCATCCGTTTATAATGGTAAATTGTTTTGGGAACGCCGTCAGATTCCGCGGTGCAGCACCGGAAATCAACAGCATATCCTCGATTCGGACACCGAATTTGCCGGGAAGATAGATCCCCGGTTCATCCGTTATCACGATGCCGTCCCGCAGCGGTTTTTCACACCGCGGTGATGCAACCGGCATCTCGTGGATCTCCAGACCCACCGAATGTCCCAGCGCATGCGTAAAATATGCGCCATATCCGGCTTCTGCGATCACTTTTGCAGCCGCTTCATGCATTCCGCAGCAAAGCAGATCTGCTTTTGCCGCCTGCTCTGCTGCAAGCTGTGCCGCCAATACCGTTTCATATACCTTGCGCATCTCATCTGTTGCCGTGCCAAATGCAACGGTTCGCGTCATATCCGAATGATAACCGTGACAAACTGCACCGAAATCTGCCAGAACAAAATCACCGCGCCGCAGTGCTCTGTCGCCCGGTACGCCGTGCGGTTTGCTGGTATTCTCGCCAAACAGCAAAATCGTATCAAATGACGGCTTTTCACTTCCGCCCAGCGCCATATAGTAATTCAGGCGGGCTGCCGCTTCCCGTTCCGTCATGCCTTCCCGCAGCTCCGGCAGCAGTTTTTCCAGCGCCGCTTCTGCGATCCGCTGTGCCTGCACGATATATGCGACTTCTTCTTCCGATTTCGCTGCACGCAGATCCCGGATGCGTTTCCCGATCGGCAAAAAGCTGACACCGAGCTTTTCGCGCATCAGAGCAAATTCGTCCACCGTCAGCACATCATCTTCATACATCAGCTTCTGAATACTGTGTTCATGCAATAAGCCGCGCAGATAATCATATAATCCGACCGTATTGGAGCGTGTGATGACCTGAAATCCCTGCGGAGTCAACATTTGCTCTGCCGCTTCTGTATAGCGCCCGTCTGTGACGAAAATCGCTTTCCCATCCGGAAAAATCAGGCACTGACCTTCCAGCGCTGTTGCGCCGGTCGCGTAAATCAGGTTGACTTCTCCCGTCAGCAGCATTGCCTCTGCGCCGGCTTCCTGCACCGCCTTTGCAAGCTGAGTGACTCGATTCATGGATACCATCTCTTTCTATTATGAATTGTACAAACTTTCCCATGCAGTCGGCTCATCCATAATGCCGTTATACAGGTAATATTCCAATATGATATTTGCATCTACCGCATCGGTTTTGCAATTGAAATTGACATCCGCAGCTTCCAGTTGTCTTTGATTCAGGGTCGGTTTTTTCCCGACACTCTCTGCAACATACGACATCAGAACCGCCTGCGCATCAGCAACATCAATCTCGCCGTTTCCATCTATATCGCCCCGTTCCAGTATGCGTTCAAAATTCAGACGGTTTTGCCGCGCATATGCCGCCGCCGTAGAATTCGCATATCCGCGCACTTTACAGGTGATCGCGCTGTGTTCTGTCGGCATGACGCAATCCGGATTCATGAAGGTCAGTTCCTGCAAACCGGTGCAGCCTGCGATCATATTTGCCCGAAGCTCCGTGATTCCAATCGGAAAAACAAGCGTTTCCAGCCGGCTGCACGATTGAAATGCACTGTCTCCGATCTCGGTAAGCTGCGACGGCAGTTCCAGTTCATGCAGCATCATACAGCCGGAAAATGCTTCCGTACCGATCTTTGTGATCGTATCCGGAAGGGTTACTGTTTCCAGACTGCTGCAATCTTTGAACATCCGGTCTTCCAGCGTCTGGATCGGCCCGGAAAACTCTGCGGTTTTCAATGAATAACACTGTGCAAACGAATCAGCACCGATCTCTGTGACATTTTCCGGAATCTGAATGCTTTCCAACAGCCGACAATTCTCAAATGCACGCGCACCGATGGACACAAACGTGTCCGGCAGCGAAACCGTTTTCAGTGCCTGACAATCCTTAAACGCATCGTCATCTATGGATTCGATGCCTTCTGAGATCCGGATCACTTCCACATCGGTTTCCAGTGTAAACGAATGCATCTCATATTCGTCCCGTTCGATCTTGCCTGTGCCTTCGATCACAAGTTCATTGGTTCCCCGCACAAAATGCCAGCGCGCATACTGCCCGCAGGTACCGTCATCCGGTGTTGTAACCGGATCTAATGCAAATGTGCTGATCGGCTGCGTTTGCAGCATCGCTGCCAGCACCGCAACTGCACATAATAATGATTTTCTATGTTGTTTCATCCCTTTTTCCTCTTTTCCAAATGCAAAGTCCGTATATCTTGTTACCGCGTTAAAGTGTTACCAAATCATGATTGTATGCGCTCTTACAGCAGGATCTCGAATGCTCTGTCTCCGGATTGCAGCGCCGCACGCAGGATCGGATCACCCCAAAGGCGCAGCGTCACACCGCCGTCAAACTGATATTCATAAACGACATTGCTGCCGTCCTGCTTATCCATCGGTTCTCTGCCGAATGCTTCTGTCAGTTTTGCACGGGTCATGCAGCGATCCAGCAGCGAGAGCTTCCAGACCAATTCTGCTGCGGTCATCTCAGCAGGCTGCTCCGTTGCTTTCGGCTCTGCCTCTGTCGTCACGACCGGCTCCGCAGGCTGCGGTTCTGCAATCGGTTCTGCGGCGGGTGCAGCAACTGTTTCTGCCGCTGCGATCTCCGGCTCCTGTGCCATTGCAGCAAGCTCCTCAGCACTGGATTTTGCGATCCACATTGCCGTAAATGCCGGCACACTGATCTTGCCGTTTGCATATACCGGCTCACCGGTCAGCAGATCATACCAGCCGTCACCGCCAAACGGCAGCGGCAGATCAGACGGGCAATCCTGCAAATTCAACAGGCAGTATACAGCGTCATCACCATCGCCGCGGCGGAATTCCAATTGCTGATTGCGCACTTCAACCGTCGAAAAGCTGCCGGTATGCAGTGCTTCCTTCCGTTCGTATGCAGCGCCCAAACGATACAAATACTGCGTCAATGCGTTGCTTTCCGGGTGCATCTCTGCAATATCCAGTGCCGGACGCAAATTGTCATCGGAGCCCTGCTGCTTTTCACCCTGAATGCCGAATTCAGAGCCGTAATATACAGACGGGATACCCGGCATTGCATAGAGCAGCGCATAAACCAGCGGCAGATGACGGCTGTCTCTGAGCTGGGTCGCAAGACGCGCCACATCATGATTATCGGCGAAATTATACAGCAGCAGACCCGGATAAATATCCTTCTGCCGGTTCATTGCATAATTGATCTCGAAATAGTTTTTGTCATTGTGGGAAGACCAGATGCCTTTCCAGCACTCGTAATTCGTTGAAGAATCGAGCATTTCCGGATTTGCAAACTGTGCGTAATTGCCGTGGATCAGCTCACCCATCAGCCACATTTCCGGATTCCGGCTCTTGACAGTATGACGGATCCGGCGGAAGAAATCGTGGTCAATACAGTCTGCGGCATCAAACCGGATGCCGTCAATATGGAACTGATCCATCCAGCCGATGATCGCGTTCTCCAGATAATTCACAACATCGTTGTTTTTCAGATTCAGCTTGACAAGCTCCTCGCAGCC
>DMBA01000032.1 GCA_003446315.1 Ruminococcus sp.
GCTGGTAGGCATCCGGACACGCAACAGATACCTGCATGCCCACTTTCAAGCCGCCGACGATCAGCGAATTTGCCATGTTGTTGCCGTCGCCGATATAGCACATTTTCAGTCCCTGGAAGCTGCCCTTATATTCCCGGATCGTCATCAGGTCTGCGAGCACCTGACACGGATGACAAAAATCCGTCAGACCGTTGATGATCGGGATGCTGCCGTATTTGGCAAGGTCTTCCACTTCCTGCTGCGCAAATGTACGGATCATGATGCCGTCCAGATAGCGTGAAAGCACACGCGCTGTATCCTGAACCGGCTCGCCGCGTCCGATCTGCATATCATTGGAAGACAGGAACAGCGGATAGCCGCCGAGCTGTGTCATACCGGTTTCAAATGATACGCGGGTACGGGTCGAGGCTTTCTGGAAGATCATGCCGAGCGTTTTTCCGGCAAGATGCGGATGCGCAATGCCGTGTTTCCGTTCATATTTGAGCTGATCTGCAAGATTCAGCAGATCAATGATCTCCTCAGCGGAAAGATCGAGCAATTTCAATAAGTGTTTCATGTCCCGTAATTCCTTTCTGATTGATTAAGCAAGCACCTGACGCAAAATCGCAAGACCTGCGTCGATTTCTTCCTTTGTGATGGTCAGCGGCGGCAGCAGACGGAGCTTTTCCTTTGCAGTCAGGACAAGCAAGCCTGCATCATTTGCCTTGAGCATCACATCATGTGCATCTTTGGATTTCAGTGTTATACCGATCATCATGCCGATGCCGGAGAGACTTTCGATTTCCGGAATCTTCTCCAGTTCGCCGCGCAGATAAGCAGCCTTTTCCTTGACAGTATCCAGAAATCCCGGTGCGGTGATCTGATCGAGCACTGCGACTGCACCGGCGCATACGACCGGGTTGCCGCCGAATGTGGAACCGTGTGTGCCCGGTGTGATGACATCCGCGCACTTCTCATCGACCAGACAAATGCCGATTGGCAAGCCGCCGCCGATTGCTTTCGCCATCGTGGTGACATTTGCCTTGACACCGAACTGCTCCTGTGCAAGGAATGTACCGGTTCTGCCGCAGCCGGTCTGCACCTCATCAATAATGAGAATGATATCCTGCTCCTCACAGATCTTTGCAACTGCCTGCACATATTCCTGATCCAGTGCGCAGACACCGCCCTCACCCTGGATCACTTCCAGCATGATGCCGCAAACGGTACCGTCCAGCTTCGATTTCAGGTCATCCAGATCATTTGCCTTTGCAAACACATGACCGGTCGGGAACGGATAAAAATACTGATGGAACACATCCTGACCTGTTGCAGCGAGCGTTGCAAGGGTTCTGCCGTGGAAGCTGTTGACCAGCGAAATGATCGTGCCGCGCTCTTTGCCGTATTTGTCGGAGCTGTATTTTCTTGCGACCTTGATCGCACATTCATTTGCTTCTGCACCGGAATTGCCGAAGAACATCCGCGAAAAACCGGTCACATTTGCAAGTTTTTCGCAAAGCTCTGCCTGCGGCTGTGTATAATAATAATTGCAGGCATGCTGGAGCGTCTGCACCTGTGTGCAAACTGCTTTCACCCATGCATCATTGCACCAGCCCAGCACATTGCAGCCGATGCCGCTGCCGAAATCAATATAGGTTTTGCCGTTTTCATCGGTACAGGTGCAGTTTTTGCCCTGTGCCTCGACCAGCGGGATGCGCCCGAAGGCTTTCATGGTATACCGGTCGGTTGCTTGTATTGTATTCATTTCAATCACCTGTTTTCATGTTCAAGGTTTCCGTTCGGATCAATATACACTCAGGAACTGCGTGCCGACACCCTCATTCGAGCAGATCTCGACGAGAATGGAATGCGGTACTCTGCCGTCGATGATGACAGCTTTCTTCACGCCGCGGCGGATCGCTTCCACGCAGCAGTCGATCTTCGGGATCATGCCGCCGGAGATGATGCCCTGCCGCTTGAGGTTCTGCACTTCGCTGATATTCACGGACGGGATCAGCGTGGACGGGTCATCTTTATCACGCAGCAATCCGGCAATATCCGTCATCAGGATCAGATTTTCTGCACCCAATGCCGCTGCGATCGAAGCAGCAGCCGTATCTGCATTGACATTATATACCTGACCGTCCGGCCCGCATGCAACCGTAGCGATCACCGGCACATAACCGTTATCCAGCGCCATCAGGATCGGGCGGGTATTCACGGCTGTGATCTCACCGACCAGACCGAGATCCGGCTTGGAATCCTTTTTCCGTGCCTGCAGCAATGCGCCGTCAATCCCGGAAAAACCGATCGCCTGTCCGGAGTGCCGTGTCAGATGTGCGACCAGCTCCTTATTGACCTTTCCGGCGAGCACCATGCGGACGACATCTGCTGTTTCCGCATCGGTATAACGCAAGCCGCCGATGAATTTGCTTTCAATATTCAGGCGGTGCAGCATATCACTGATCTCCGGGCCGCCGCCGTGCACCAGCACCACACGGATGCCGACCAGCGAAAGCAGCACGATATCGCTCATGACTGCTTCTTTCAATGCCTCATTTGTCATGGCATTTCCGCCGTACTTCACAACAATGATCTTCTGATTGTAACGCTGGATATAAGGCAGCGCATCAATCAGTACCTGTGACCGGATCTGTGTGGAGATGCTCTCCGGAATTTCCATTTTCTGACTCATTTTCAGTATTTCCTCTCTCATTTAGCTTCTGTAATCACCGTTGATCTGAACATAATCATAAGTCAGGTCACAGCCCCATGCACATGCTGCGCAGTCACCGCTGTTCAGGTCGATGAGCACCTGAATCTCATCTTCCAGCAAAACGGTCTTTGCATCTTCTTCGGAGAACGGAATGCCGAAGCCTTTCTTTGCAACGGCGATCTCGCCCTTTGCAGATGCGAGCTTGACATCTACCTTGGAAATATCGAATTCGCAGTCAGAATAGCCCATTGCACAGGCGATTCTGCCCCAGTTTGCATCTGCGCCGAACATTGCCGCCTTAAAGAGACTGGAACAGATCACGCTCTTTGCAATCGTTTCGGCAGTATCCTCATCTTTTGCGCCGGATACCACACACTCGATCAGTTTGGTTGCGCCCTCACCGTCTGCGGCGCACATTCTTGCAAGATTCAGCATGACCGCATACAATGCACCGCGAAATGCCGCATAATCAGCGCTTTCATCGCGGATCTCCGCATTGCCGGCAAGCCCGTTCGACATCAGGCAAACCATATCATTGGTGGACTGATCGCCGTCCACGGAAACGCGGTTCAGCGTGACGCGCACCACATCGGAAAGTGCCTGTTGGAGCATTCCGGCAGAGATCGCACAATCTGTGGTCAGGAAGGTCAGCGTCGTCGCCATATTCGGATGGATCAT